>NZ_JBFUGN010000706.1:0-3280 GCF_056402895.1 Rhizobacter sp. P3_B12
GGCGCTTCGCGTTGGCTTCGCGCTCGTGGTTCAGCGGGTGGGTCAGCCACATGCGCGGCGGCTGCGCGACCTCGGCCTTGAACAGGCGGTGCTGCTGGGGCTTCTCGGCCGGCAGCGGCGGCACGCGGTGGTACTGCGGGTCGTTGAGCACCTGGCCCATGCGCTGCATCACGCGCGACTGGATCGCGAAGGCATCGCGCGTGATGCGCTCCTTGCCGTGCTCGCTGCCGATGAAGCCGAGCGTGCGGTCCCAGGAATCGTCGGCCGCCTGCAGCTTGTGCAGCGCGTGGATCAGCGCGTCGCTGCCGGTCAGCGACACGGCGACCAGGTCGGCCTGCATCTCCATCTCGCGCGACAGCGCGCGCTGCACCAGCAGCACGGCCGAGAACGCGCTGTCGACCAGCGAGCGGATGGCCCAGACGATCACGCCCAGCACCCAGCCGACCCAGGCGATGCGGATGTCGAAGCGCGACAGCCCGTTCAGGAACGCGTCGAGCTTGTCGCGCCGCGCGACCAGGTGGCCGGCGATCTGCTGCGCGATGTAGACCCAGCGCCCCACTGCCATCGACTTCTGCGCGAAGTGGCCGAACTCGTGCGCGAGCACCGCGCGCATCTCGCCGAGCGTGAGCGCGTTGACCAGGCCGAGCCCGATCTCCAGGTTCTTGCGCGACGGCAGCACGAGGTTCAGCACCGACAGGTCGTAGAACACCGCCGCATTGACCCGCGCCGACAGGAACACCTTGTGCGGCCGCGGCGCGCCGGCACGGTCGGCCAGCTTGTGCAGGAACTCGAACAGGCGCGGCTGCTCGGCCGGCTTGAGCTCGACGGTGTTGTCCTGCGAGCCGTGCTTGACGAAGAAGACGGCCTTCAGCATGAAGACCGCGAGGAAGGCCGCGCAAGCGCCGATCACCCAGCCCCAGACCGCCAGGCCGGACACGCTGTCGGCCCCGACCGTGAGGCGCCAGGCCGTGAACAGGAACCAGCCGGCGAGGCCGAGGTACAGCAGCATGAAGGCCGCGAGCGCGGCGACGGCCAGCCAGGCATGGCGCTTGTAGGCGGCGCTGGGCCGCGCCAGCCTGGCGACCAGCTTGGCCGGTTGCGCCTTGTTCGGTGAACTCATTCCCGCGTTCCTTCGCGGCCGCCCTCACGGCCGTTGGCGCGGATGGTAGGGGAAGGATCGCGCAGGGCAAGGCCGTTCAGGCCCTGCGAATTACAGCGCGTGAGTTAGTGCGCACCCGGCGCAGCCGGCTGGCGCTTGGCCAACGCGGCGTCGAGCGCCGACTTGCAAGCCGGTGCGAGTTCGGCCTCGTGCGATTTCAGGCACTCGACGATGCGCCCGCCGCCGGGCTGCGTCGACTTGCAGAACTTCGCGTGGTCAGCCTTGCAGGCCTGGGCCGTCGGGTTGGCATCGCGGGCCACGGCGCTGCCGGCGAGCATGAACAAGGACAGCAGGATCGAGGTCGTCTTCATGGGAATCTCCGAAGCGTGGATGGCCGGATTGAACCGCTGAAGCCCCGCTTCGTCCCGCCGCGCGGATGACGATTTGCGACAGCGCTGAAATGTTCGCGGCGCATGCGCGCGCGGCCCGTAGACTGYTGCGCCATGAAGCCGCTGGTCCTGATGGTCGACGACGATGCCGAGCTGTCGGGCATGGTGTGCGAGTTGCTCGAACGCGAGGGCTGGTCGGTGCACGCGGTGCTCACCGCTGGCGACGGGGAACGCGCGCTGTCGCAAGGGTTGCCCGACGCGGTGCTGCTCGACGTGATGCTGCCGGACGCCAACGGCTTCGACGTCTGCCGGCGCTGGCGCGCGGCGCACCCCGGCCTCGGCATCGTGATGCTGACGGCGCGCGGCGATCCGATGGACCGCGTGCTCGGCCTGGAGATCGGCGCCGACGACTACCTGCCGAAGCCGTTCGAGCCGCGCGAGCTGGTCGCCCGCGTGCGTGCGCTGCTGCGGCGCCAGGCGCCCGGCCGCGCCGAAGCGCCGCAGCTGCGCTTCGGAGGCTTGACGATCGACCTGTTGAAGCGCGAGGTGCGGGCCGGCAACGGCACCATCACGCTGACCAGCGTCGAGTACAAGCTGCTGACCGCCCTCGCCCGCACGCCGGGCCGGCCGCTGACGCGCGAGCAGCTCAGCGATGCGGTGCAGAGCGGCGGCTACAAGCCGCAGGACCGCACGGTGGACGTGCAGGTCGCGCGGCTGCGGCGCAAGCTGGCCGAGGCCGCGCCGGGCAACGAATGGATCGACACGGTCCGCGGCGAAGGCTACGTCTTCGTCCCGCGGGGCTGAACTCGTGCGCCGCTTCGACAGCCTGTTCGCCCGGCTGCTGCTCGCGCAGCTGGGTCTCGTCGCGGCGCTCGCGCTCGTCTTCGGGCTGCTGTTCTACATCGAGCGCAACGTGACGGTGGCGGTGCTGTACGCGGAGCGCTGGGCGCCGCACCTGGCGGCGGCCGCCGGGCTCGCGCCGGCGCCGGCGGAGACGCTCGCCGTGCAGCAGCGCGAGTCGGCCCCGCCGGAATCCCGGCGCACCGCGCGCAACGCGCCGCGCTTCGTGGCACTCCGCCAGGCACTGGCGGTGCGCGACGTGCCGGTCGACGAGGTGCGGCTGGGCACGGGCCGCGGCGAGCCGATGCTGTGGTTGCACGTGACACCTCCGGGCCGGCCTGCGACATGGCTGGGCGTCGCGGGGCAGGTGGTCGTGCCGGCGTGGTCGGCGCGCACCTTGCTCGCGTTGCTGATCACGAGCGTGCTGGTCGCCGGCGTCAGCTGGCGCTTCACGCGGCGCCTGACGCGCCCGCTCGAGCAGTTGCGCGAGCGCATGCAGGCGCACCAGCCCGGCCAGGCCGCGCCGGCCGCCGCCCCGGCGACCGCCTCGCCCGAGGTGGCCGCGATCGACGTCGCCTACCGCGACCTGCTCGTCCGCCTGCAGCAGCACGAGCGCGAACGGGCCGTGCTGCTGGCCGGCGTCTCGCACGACCTGCGCAGCCCGCTCGGCCRCATCCGCATGGCCGCCGAGCTGCTGCCCGACACGCCCGAGACGCAGGCCCGCCGCGCCAGCATMGTGCGCAACGTGCAGGATGCCGACCGGCTGATCGAGAGCTTCCTCGACCACGTGCGCGCCGGTGAATTGCCCTGCGACGAGACGGTGGACCTCGCGGCCGTCGCGCTGCAGGTCGTCGCCGGCTTCGAGCGGCCCGCCGACGCGCTCTCGCTCGTCGCGCCGGCCGCGTTGCCACGCGACCGCGCCAACCTGCTGCTCGTCGAGCGGCTGATCGCC
>NZ_JBFUGN010000707.1:0-3277 GCF_056402895.1 Rhizobacter sp. P3_B12
GGCGACGCGGTTCATCGAGCTGCGCAGGATCGCCAGCAGGCCGAGCCGGTTGACGCGGATCTTGGGCTCGTCGGCGTTGACCATCACCGGGTCGAAGAACGCGTCGACCGGCGCCTTCAGGGCCGCGAGCGCCTGCAGCGAGGCGGTGAAGTCGCGCCGGTCGAAGGCTGGCCGGGCGATCCGCTCGATCTCGACCAGCGCGGCGTGCAGTGCCTTCTCCGCCGGGTCGGTGAACAGCGCCGCATCGACCTGCTCGGCGACATCGCCGTCGGCCTTCTTCAGGATGTTGCTGACCCGCTTGTTGGCGGCCGCCAGCGATTCCGATTCGGGCAGCGCCGCGAACGCACGCACAGCCGCCAGCTTCTTGCCGACGTCGCCGAGTTCCTTCGGCCGCAGCGACAGCACGGCATCGACCTGCTGCGCCGTCGCGCCCTGCTCGCGCAGCGCGCCGGCCAGGCGCTCGTAGATGAAGTCGCTCAGCGCGGCACTGGCATCGGTGATCTTGTCGCCGAACGCCTGCGCCGCGTCGTGCAGCAGTTTGTCGAGCGGCAGCGCGAGCTGGCGTTCGCTCAGCAGCCGGATCACGCCCAGCGCATGGCGGCGCAGCGCGAACGGATCCTTGTCGCCGGTGGGCAGCTGGCCGATGCCGAACAGGCCGACCAGCGTCTCCAGCTTGTCGGCCAGCGCGACGATCTCGCCGATCGGGCCGCGCGGCAGTTCATCGCCGGCGAAGCGCGGCTTGTAGTGGTCTTCGATGGCGAGCGCGACCTCGTCGGCCTCGCGGTCGTGGCGCGCGTAGTAGCCGCCCATGATGCCCTGCAGCTCGGGGAACTCGCCGACCATGTCGGTCAGCAGGTCGGCCTTGGCGAGCAGCGCGGCGCGGTCGGCCTGCGCCACGTCGGCACCCAGCTGCCTGGCGATGCCCACTGCGATCGCCCGCACCCGCTGCACCCGCTCGCCCTGCGAGCCGAGCTTGCCGTGGTAGACCACCTTGTCGAGCCCGCCGACGCGATCGGCCAGCGACTTCTTGCGGTCCTGGTCGTAGAAGAACTTCGCATCGGCCAGCCGCGGGCGCACCACGCGCTCGTTGCCGCCGGTCACGCGGCTCGCGTCGGCCGGGCGGATGTTGCTGACGACCAGGAACTGGTTGGTCAGCTTGCCGGCCGCGTCGAGCAGCGGGAAGTACTTCTGGTTGGCCTTCATCGTCAGGATCAGGCATTCCTGCGGCACGTCGAGGAACTCCGGCTCGAAGCGGCACAGCAGCACGTTCGGCCGCTCGACCAGCGCGGTCACCTCGTCGAGCAGCGCCGCGTCGTCGATCGGCTGCAGGCCCTGCTGCTTCGCCGCATGGTCGAGCTGGCGCACGATCTCGGCATGGCGCGCCGCGAAGCTCGCGATCACCGCGCCCTGGTCCTCGAGCTGGCGCGCGTAGTGGTCGGCATCCTGCAACACCACCGGCTCGATCGCCGCCTCGAAGCGGTGGCCGCGCGTCTCGCGGCCCGACACCAGGCCGAACGCCCGCAGCGGCACCACGTCGGCACCGTGCAACGCGACCAGGCCGTGCACCGGGCGCACGAAGTTCACGCTGCTCCAGCCGTCGTCCAGCTGGTACTGCATCACCTTGCGGATCGGCAGGCCGGCCAGGGCTTCATCGAGCGCCCCTTGCAGGCCCTCGGCCAGCATCGGCCCCTTGACGAGGCTGTCGTAGAACAGCGCCTCGGCCTTGCCGTCGGGCTGGCGCTTCAGCTGCGGCAGCACCGACGCATCGGCGCCGACGCTCGCGAGCTTCTTCAGCAGCGCGGGGGTCGGCTGGCCGTCGGCGGCGAGGCCCACGCTGACCGGCATCAGCTTCAGCGACACCGCGCGGTCGTCGGCCTGCGCGCGCACCGCGCTGACGTGCACCGCCAGGCGGCGCGGCGTTGCGTACGAGGTCGTGGCGGAGTGGTCGGTGGCCAGGCCGCGCGTCTTCAGCCCGGCGAACAGCGTCGCGGCGAAGGCCTCGCCGAAGCGCTTCAGGTCCTTCGGCGGCAGCTCCTCGACGAACAGCTCGACCAGCAGGTTGTGGGTGCTCATATCGCTCAGGCCGCCTTCTTCTTGTTCAGTTGCTCGATCACTTCGTCGGCCCAGGCCTTGGGCGCCATCGGGAACCCGAGGCGGGCGCGGCTGTCGAGGTAGCTCTTCGCGACGGCGCGCGCCAGGGTGCGGATGCGGCCGATGTAGGCGGCGCGCTCGGTGACGCTGATCGCGCCGCGCGCATCCAGCAGGTTGAAGGTGTGGCCGGCCTTCAGCACCTGCTCGTAGGCCGGCAGCGCGAGCTGCTGCGCCATCAGGTAGGTGGCCTGCTTCTCGTGCGCCGCGAAGGCCTGCAACAGGAAGTCGACGTCGCTGTGCTCGAAGTTGTAGGTGCTCTGCTCGATCTCGTTCTGCAGGTAGACGTCGCCGTAGCTGAGCGTGTCGGTCCACTTCAGGTTGTAGACGTTGTCGACGCCCTGCAGGTACATCGCGAGGCGCTCGAGCCCGTAGGTGATCTCGCCGGTGATCGGCTTGCAGTCGATGCCGCCCACCTGCTGGAAGTAGGTGAACTGCGTGACCTCCATGCCGTTCAGCCAGACCTCCCAGCCGAGGCCCCAGCAGCCGAGCGTCGGGTTCTCCCAGTCGTCCTCGACGAAGCGCACGTCGTTGGCCTTCAGGTCGAAGCCCAGCGCTTCGAGCGAGCCGAGGTACAGCTCGAGGATGTTGGCCGGTGCAGGCTTCAGCACGACCTGGTACTGGTAATAGTGCTGCAGGCGGTTCGGGTTCTGGCCGTAGCGGCCATCCTTCGGGCGGCGGCTGGGCTGCACGTAGGCCGCCTTCCAGGGTTCCGGGCCGAGCGCGCGCAGGAAGGTGGCGGTGTGGCTGGTGCCGGCGCCGACCTCCATGTCGTAGGGCTGCAGCAGCGCGCAGCCCTGGCGGTCCCAGTAGTCTTGCAGGCGCAGGATGATTTGCTGGAAGGTCAGCATAAGGGTTCGAAAGTGGAACTGGCGATTCTAGGCGGGYGGGTCGTTCGGGCATGGGCGCTTGAAGGCGGGTGCGGGGAGGCTGTGGCTCGCCGGCCGGGGCGGTCTTCGCCCCTCTCGGGGCGAAGACTTCCCTCCGCTGACTGGTTTCATGGCCCGTCGCCCAAACTCCCGCCACTCACTTCGTTCGTTGTGGTCAAACAGTGGGCGACAGTCAGTGCACGAAGCGTGCTGCGCACGCGGGCCATGAAACCAGCCAGCTCCGGCGCCCCGTCCCTATT
>NZ_JBFUGN010000708.1:0-3270 GCF_056402895.1 Rhizobacter sp. P3_B12
ATGGATACGTGATGCCGGTCAGCCGACCGAGCGTGTATTCGTAGCCGGCCACCGTGGTGACCGTTGCGCCATTGGCCCCGCTCGCCGGGCTCACGCGCTGCGTGCTGGTGACGACCTCGCCCCAGGCGTTGTGGGCGTACTGCGTGGATCCGCCCGGAAAGAGCGTCGACGTCAGGCGCCCGATGCCGAAGCTGAAACCCGGCCCGGTCTGGCTGTGGGTCCAGACGAGCAGCGCGTCCGGCGCTCCTTCCTTCAGGTACTGGATGGCGTTCAGCCGGCCCGCGTCGTCGTAGGCAATGCGCGCGGTCACGCCTCGGCTGTCGATGCGCGTCGACACGCGGCCGGCCGCATCGACGCTGAGGTCGGTGACGCCGGTATCGGGGCTGATCACCTGATGGCCGCCACCGGCCTTCTCCGGATAGCGCGTGACCAGCCGGCGCGGGTCGGTCACCTGCGTGAGCCGGTCGCGGCCATCGTGCTCGAGCTCGGTGACGCCACCCGCCGGATCGACCTGCGCCTTGACGCGGTTCAGCGGGTCATAGGTCACCCGGGTCTCGAGGTTCAGCGTGCCGGCACCGCGGACCACCTTGGTGACGAAGCCCTCGGCGTCGTATTCATGGCGTGCCACCGATCTCGGAGAGGCCGGTGGCGGCGGCAGGGTCTGCGCCTCGACGACGGACATGAAGATCGCGCCGCAGGCCATCAGGCATCGCGCAGGCCGCCTCACGGTGCCGTCCCCCGGCCTTCGGTCTTCTGCACCCGCCCGAGGTCGTCGACGATGCGCTCCAGCGTGCGCCGCAAGTTGCCGCCGGGGTCTTGCACCTTCTCGCGAACCTTGATGCTGGCCATGTCCAGCAGGTAGTCGATGCGGTGGCCCTGCGCGTCGTAGACCGCCACGTTCCGGTGCGCATCGTCGTAGTCCCAGCCGACCCAACTGCCGTCCGGCAAGGTCAGCCGCTTGAGCTGGCCCGCGGCGTCGTAGGTATAGCGCGTGACGCGCCCGGCCACGTCGCGCGTGAGAAGCCGCTGCCGCAGGTCGTAGGTCGTAGGTCTGCAGCGTGACGACACCGTTCGGATCGATGCTCTCCAGCCACTTGCCCGATCGGTTGTAGCGCAGGTACCGCGTCACACGGCCATCGCTGGTCGTCTCGCTCTGCAGGTCACCCACCATGTGATCGGCGGTCTTGTCCTCGCAGTAGGTCCAGGTTGTCGTCGTACCGTCCGGTGCCGTCTCGGTGAGCTTCTGTCCGCGAGCGTTGTAGGTCCAGCTCCACACCTTGGTGCCGGGCGGGTAGGCCGCCACAGCGTTCAGCGGCAAGGTGAGTGAAGCGATGACGGCCAGCCGCCTGGTGATGTCCAGCATGAATCCCCCTGATCTGTGTTGCGCTTGACGCCACGCAGTGTTCGAAAGGGATGTGCAGGAAATATGGAGATCACCCTTTCGGCGGCCCGAGCTTCTTGAGTTCGTCGACCACCTTTTCAACGAGCTCTGCAGACCTCTCCCACACGCCATCGAGGTTGAACCAGGCCAGCTGCGCCGCTTCGCTGAGGTGGGTCATCGCCGTCCTCAGTTCGCTCGACACGCGGTGCGGGTTGCACAGGGTGTCCAGCATCTCCAACGCACGGCGCGCGATGTCTTCCTCGGAGCCGGCGTGCATGCTGATCCTCAGCAGCCCGCGCAGCACGGCCTCGAGTTCGGCGCCCTGCCAGAACGAATCCGGCGACGCCGTGTCCATGGCTTCGCGCAGCGAACCCAGGCGATCCGCAAACGCGGCGGCGTTGCCCTTGCGGGCGAATTTCTCGAAGCTCGCGTGATCGTTCGCCAGCAGGATCACCGCCAGCGCGCGCCGACGATCCGTCTCGTCCGACGTGCCGGGGGCGAGCGCGGACAGCAGGCGCTCGGTCACGCCACCCCACAGCGCCTCCAGCGCTGCCATGCGATCGCCCTGCACCGGCAACGCCTCGATCGCGCGGGCCTCCCTCATCAGGTCGCCGAGCAGGTGCTTGAAATTCGAGGGCGCTTGCAACTGGGCCTCGCCATGGAACCTGACCGTCCTGGGTTCGGGTGCAGTCACCTCCTGTTCGGCTGGCTTGCGCTTGGCCACACGCTTGACCAGGCCCTCGACCTGCGACCGAATCGCCTGCGCAGCACCCTTCCTCGCCGTCTCGACCTTCTCCGTCTTCCGTGGCTTCACGTTGCGACCGCCGTCGCTCGTGCCCTCGCCTGGCAGAAGCAGCGGCTTCTTCAGGCGCGCGCCATCGATCTTCCTCTTCATGAACCCACTCCTCTCGTCGTGACAGCCCCCTCTGTAACAACAGCCCCCCGGAAAGTTCGCGCCTGCCCGTCCCCCTAGAACCACCGGCGACTCACCTTGGTCACTTTGTGCGGCCCGGCACGCCTCTTAGCATCGCCCCGCGATTGCTCCCCCAACGCAGCCCGCGGCATGGCGGCTCGCTTGCATCGAAAGGCATCTGTTGTGTTGACCTCTCCCGTTCGTGCGGGCTGCGTGGCCCTGGCCTGCGCGCTGCTCCTGGCCACCGCTGCCCACGCCCAGTCGGCTGCCACCGCCGACGGCCTCGCGCCGGCCAACAACCAGGCCCGCGACGCCCTCGCCCGCCAGCGCGATGCCGAAAGCCTCTTCTCCGTCAGCGCCGAAGGCAAGGCGCTCTACGAGCGCGACGTCGTCAAGCTCGACGGCTACGGCTACTGCGGCCGCTCCATCGCGCTCGCCGAGCAGGGCGAGTTCCGCCAGAGCATCCGCGCCGCCAGCAAGGCGCTGCACCTCGGCCAGGCCGACGACAACGACGACCTCAAATCCCTCGCGCAGCGCGACCTGGCCATCGCCTACAGCTACGCCGGCCTGCTCGACGAGGCCGAACGCTTCGCGAACGGCTCGCTCGCGCTGACACCGAAGAACCCGCAGCAAGCCCACGCGCCGTCGTTGAAGGTGCTCGGCGACATCGCGGTGCGCCGCGCCCGCTACGGCGATGCCGCCGGCTACTACGGCCGCAGCATCGCGCTCGCGAGCGACCGCTTCCGTCCGCTGGTGCAGGTCTCGCTCGCCAACGCCTACACCGCCGCCGGCCGCGCGCCCGAGGCGCTGAAGCAGCTCGACCAGATCCCCGTGCGCGAGACCGACAAGCTCGGCCCCTTCTACAAGCGCAGCCGCGCCAACGCCCTGCTCGGCAGCGCGCAGCCGAACGAGGCACTGGCTCTTTTCAAGCAAGTTCTCGCCGACCCCGGCGCCGGCGACACCGCCTACCACCGCC
>NZ_JBFUGN010000709.1:0-3265 GCF_056402895.1 Rhizobacter sp. P3_B12
GGCCAGACCCTCGGCACGGTGGCCGGCCTGATCGACACCGGCCCGCACAGCGTGCTGCGCCTGGCCGCGGCGACGCCGGCCGAGGAGCGGCTGATCCCCTTCGTCGGCGCCTATGTCGACGATGTCAGCCTGGCCGAGCGCCGCATCACCGTCGACTGGGGCCTGGACTACTGATCCCCCGCTGATGCGCTTCGACGTCGTCACGCTGTTTCCCGAGCTTTTCTCGCCGCACCTCACCGTGGGCGTGACGCGCCGCGCGTTCGAATCCGGCCAGGTCGACGTGCGGCTGTGGCCGCTGCGCGACTTCGCCGACGACAACTACCGCCGCGTCGACGACCGGCCGTATGGCGGCGGCCCCGGCATGGTGATGCTGGTCGAGCCGCTGGAGCGTGCGCTCACCACCATCCGCAGCGAGCGTCCTGACGGGGCGACGGTCGCCGTCGTGCACTTCACGCCGACCGGCCGGCGCATCGATCAATCGGTGATGCGCGAGTTCGCGGCCGGTTCCGGCGCGGTGCTGCTGTGCGGCCGCTACGAGGGCATCGACCAGCGCTTCATCGACCGCCATGTCACGCTGGAGCTGAGCCTGGGCGATTTCGTGCTGTCCGGCGGCGAGCTGCCGGCGCTCGCGCTGCTCGACGGCGTGGCCCGGCTGCAGGACGGCGTGCTGGGCGATGCGCAGTCGCACCAGCAGGACAGCTTCTCCGACGGCCTGCTCGATTGCCCGCACTACAGCCGCCCCGAGGTGCTCGACGCCCCGGCCGGACCGGACCCGGTGCCGCCGGTGCTGCTGTCGGGGCATCACGCCGACATCGCCCGGTGGCGGCGCGAGCGCTCGCTCGAGATCACCGCCCGGCGCCGCCCGGAATTGATCGCCGCCGCCCGCGAGCGTGGCGAACTGAGCAAACTCGACGAGAAGTTCCTCGCCGGCCTCGGGCTATAATCGCGGGCTTTTCGATCCTCTACCGGGCGTGGCCGCCTTCTTCTTGAGTGGCCACATCAAAATCAGCAACCGCGCCGGCAAGATCACAGGAGAACCCCATGGACCTGATCCAGACCCTCGAGCAAGAAGAAATTGCTCGCCTCAACAAGACCATTCCCCCCTTCGCTCCCGGCGACACGGTGATCGTCAGCGTCAACGTCGTCGAAGGCACCCGCAAGCGCCTGCAGGCCTACGAAGGTGTCGTGATTGCCAAGCGCAACCGCGGCCTGAACTCCAGCTTCATCGTGCGCAAGATCTCCAGCGGCGAAGGCGTGGAGCGTACGTTCCAGCTGTACAGCCCGCTGATCGCGACGATCGAGATCAAGCGCCGTGGCGACGTGCGCCGCGCCAAGCTGTACTACCTGCGCGACCGTTCGGGCAAGTCGGCGCGTATCAAAGAGAAGCTCGCCTGATCCGTACCCGCGTACGGTCATGAAGAAGCCGCCTCCCCGAGGCGGCTTTTTTCTTGTCCAATCGATCCATGCCGCTGAGCTTCAACCCGCTGGAACTGCCCGTCGAGGGCATCGACGATCACCTCCCCGCCGTCGCGTTGCCGCACCTGTCGCCCGAGGCCCTGCGCAGCCGCTTCCTCGCGCCGCCGGCCTGGTCGCCCGAGATCGCCGCCGAGCGCGCCTTCGTGTCCCGCGCGCCGGCCCACGCCTCGGTGCTGGTGCCGCTGGTGCAGCGCGAGGTGCTGTGCGTGGTGCTGACCCAGCGCACCGACCACCTGACCGACCACCCCGGCCAGATCAGCTTTCCCGGCGGCCGCGCCGAGAGCTACGACGCCGACGCCGTCGATACCGCCTTGCGCGAGGCGACCGAGGAGATCGGCCTCGCGCGCGACTACGTCGACGTGCTCGGCAGCCTCCCCACCTACACCACCGGCACCGGCTTCATCGTGACGCCGGTGGTCGCGCTGCTGCGCGCGGGCTTCACGATCCAGGCCGACCCGTTCGAGGTCGCCGAGGTGTTCGAGGTGCCGCTCGCGTTCCTGATGAGCCCGGCCAACCACCGCCGGCACAGCGTCGAGGTGGGCGGCGCGCGGCGCGAGTTCCTGTCGATGCCGTGGACCGGCGTCGGCGCCGACGGCCGCCCGCGCCAGTACTTCATCTGGGGGGCCACCGCCGCGATGCTGCGCAACCTGTACCGCTTCCTCGCCGCGTAGCCAGCGCCGGACGGGGCCTCGCCGCTATCATCGCGGGCCATGAGTTTCTTCGCCGTCCTGTTCGCGCTGCTGATCGAGCAACTGAAGCCGCTGCCGCGCCGCAACTTCGTGCACGACGGCCTGACCGGCTGGATGCGCTGGACCGGCCGCAACTTCGATGCGGGCCAGGACCACCACGCCTGGGTCGTCTGGTGCGTGACGACGCTGGTGCCGGCGCTGCTGGCCTGGGCCGTCTTCGCGATCGTCGTGCGCTTCAGCCTGGTCGCGGCACTCGCCTGGAACGTCGTCGTGCTGTACCTGACGATGGGCTTCCGGCAGTTCAGCCACTACTTCACCGACATCCGCGATGCGCTCGAGCGCGGCGACGAACTCACCGCGCGCCGGCTGCTGGCCGAATGGCGCCACCTTGATGCCAGCGAGCTGCCGCRCGCCGAGCTGCTGCGCCACGTGATCGAGCATTCGCTGCTGGCCGCGCACCGCCATGTGTTCGGCGTCTTCTTCTGGTTCGTCGTGCTGTCGACGCTCGGCCTCGGGCCGGCCGGCGCGGTGTTCTACCGCATGGCCGAGTTCGCGAGCCGCTACTGGGCCTTCAAGAGCCGCACCGTCGGTGCGCCGGTCAACGAACGGCTGCTCGCGCTGTCGCAGCGCCTGTTCGGGCTGATCGACCACCTGCCGGCACGGCTGACGGCCTTCGGCTTCGCGGTGGTCGGCAACTTCGAGGAGGCGGTCTCGTGCTGGCGCCGCGATGCCGGGCTGTGGAAGCACGCGAACGAGGGCATCATCCTGTCGGCGGCGGCCGGTGCGGTGGGCGTGCAGCTGGGCGGCAGCGCGGCCCCGGGTGTCACGCCCGACCGCTCGAAGACCTTCGACAGCGGGGCACCGGACGAGCTGTCGAACGCCGAAGGCTCGACGCCGGGAGCGCCGCCGCAGACCGGGCACCTGCGCAGCATCGTCGGGCTGGTGTGGCGCTCGGTGGTGCTGTGGATGCTGCTGCTGGCCTTGCTGTCTCTGGCGAACCTGATCGGTTGATTGAATCCCGGATTGGCATCCGGGCTACCAGATCTGTAGCCCGGATGCCAATCCGGGGAGGCGAATCAGAACCGCTGCCGGCCCAGCTC
>NZ_JBFUGN010000710.1:0-3264 GCF_056402895.1 Rhizobacter sp. P3_B12
GGCCGTTGGCCTGACCTCGGCTGCCGCGATGGCTGCCGATCCCGCGACCCCGGCAAAGCCGGCTGCGAAGCCCGCGGCCGCCGCCCCGGCGAAGAAGGCGCCGCCGAAGAAGGCCGAGGCCACGCTGCCGCAAGCCGACCAGGCCCAGCTCGACGCCGCCGAGCGCACGCTGTTCGGCCCGTACGATTGCGAGTTCAACCAGAAGATCGACGTCTCGATGAACCCGAAATTCCCCGGCTACGTCGACGTGGCCTTCGGGAAGAAGCTGTTCACGATGAAGCCGGTGTCGTCGTCGACGGGTGCGCTGCGCCTGGAAGACGTCAAGGGCGTGGCGCTGCTGCTGCAGATCGCCAACAAGTCGATGCTGATGGACACCAAGGCCGGCCAGCGCCTGGTCGACGGCTGCGTCCACGAGAAGCAACGCGCTGCCGCGGCGGCCGCCGGCAAGTAATCGCCGACGGTCTCCGGAGATCGAGCCAGCGCCGCTGCCCCCGTTTTTCGTTCCTTGTGCCCCGGGTCGCGACGACGACCGGTGGCCGGCGCCTGGCAGATCCGCGCAATGCGGCTGCAGGGCTTTCCTTTTCCTGACCGTCATTGCCCCCGGAGAACCGCATGCTTCAAGCCTATCGCCAACATGTCGCCGAACGCGCTGCCCTCGGCATTCCGCCGCTGCCGCTGTCGGCCGCGCAGACCGCCGAACTGATCGAGCTGCTGAAGGCGCCGCCGGCCGGTGAAGGTGCCAACCTGGTCTACCTGCTGACGCACCGCGTGCCCGCGGGCGTGGACGATGCGGCCAAGGTGAAGGCCTCGTACCTGGCGGCCGTGGCGCATGGCACCGAGACGAATTCGCTGATTTCGCGCGAACTGGCGACCGAATTGCTGGGCACGATGCTCGGCGGTTTCAACATCAGCCCGCTGATCGACCTGCTCGACGACCCCGCGCTGGGTGCCGTGGCCGCCAAGGGCCTGAAGGGCACGCTGCAGATCTTCGACCAGTTCCACGACGTGAAGGCCAAGGCCGACAAGGGCAACGACCACGCCCGCGCCGTGCTGCAGAGCTGGGCCGACGGCGAGTGGTTCACCTCGCGGCCGGAAGTGCCGACCAGCATCACCGTCGGCATCTTCAAGGTGACCGGCGAGACCAACACCGACGACCTGTCGCCCGCGCCCGACGCGTGGAGCCGCCCGGACATCCCGTTGCACGCGCTGGCGATGCTGAAGAATGCACGCCCCRGCATCACGCCGGAAGAAGACGGCAAGCGCGGCCCGATCAAGTTCATCGAGGACCTGCGCGCCCAGGGCAACCTGGTGGCGTATGTGGGCGACGTGGTCGGCACCGGCTCGAGCCGCAAGTCGGCCACCAACTCGGTGCTGTGGTTCACCGGCGAAGACATTCCCTACGTGCCGAACAAGCGCTTCGGCGGCGTGTGCCTGGGCAACAAGATCGCCCCGATCTTCTACAACACGATGGAAGACGCCGGCGCGCTGCCGATCGAGCTGGACGTGAGCCAGATGTCGATGGGCGACGTGGTCGAGCTGCGCCCCTATGACGGCAAGGCGCTGAAGAACGGCCAGGTGATCGCCGAGTTCAAGCTCAAGAGCGACGTGCTGTTCGACGAGGTGCGTGCCGGCGGCCGCATTCCGCTGATCATCGGTCGCGGCCTGACCACCAAGGCGCGCGAGGCGCTGGGCCTGGCCCCGTCGACGCTGTTCCGCCTGCCGCAGAGCCCGGTCGACACGAAGAAGGGTTACTCGCTGGCGCAGAAGATGGTGGGCAAGGCCTGCGGCCTGCCGGTGGTCAACGGCCAGCAGCAGGGCGTGCGCCCGGGCACCTACTGCGAACCGCGCATGACCAGCGTCGGCTCGCAGGACACGACCGGCCCGATGACGCGCGACGAGCTGAAGGACCTGGCCTGCCTGGGCTTCAGCGCCGACCTGGTGATGCAGAGCTTCTGCCACACGGCCGCGTATCCGAAGCCGGTCGACGTGAAGATGCACCACGAGCTGCCGGAGTTCATCAGCACGCGAGGCGGCATCTCGCTGCGCCCGGGTGACGGCGTGATCCACAGCTGGCTGAACCGTTTCCTGCTGCCGGATACCGTGGGCACCGGCGGCGACAGCCACACCCGTTTCCCGATCGGCATCAGCTTCCCGGCGGGTTCGGGCCTGGTCGCGTTCGCGGCGGCCACCGGCGTGATGCCGCTGGACATGCCGGAGAGCGTGCTGGTGCGCTTCAAGGGCACGATGCAGCCGGGCGTCACGCTGCGCGACCTGGTCAACGCGATCCCGCTGTACGCGATCAAGCAGGGGCTGCTGACGGTCGAGAAGAAGGGCAAGAAGAACATCTTCTCGGGCCGCATCCTCGAGATCGAGGGGCTGCCCGACCTGAAGGTGGAGCAGGCCTTCGAGCTGAGCGACGCGTCGGCCGAGCGTTCGGCGGCCGGTTGCACGGTGCACCTGAACAAGGAACCGATCATCGAGTACATCAACAGCAACATCACGCTGATGAAGTGGATGATCGCGCAGGGGTATGCGGACGCGCGCACGCTGGAGCGCCGCATCGCTGCGCAAGAGGCGTGGCTGGCGAACCCGCAGTTGCTGAAGGGCGATGCCGATGCCGACTATGCGGCGGTGATCGAGATCGACCTGGCCGACGTGCACGAGCCGATCGTCGCGTGCCCGAACGACCCGGACGACGTGAAGACGCTGGCCGAGGTGTCGGGCGCGAAGATCGACGAGGTGTTCATCGGTTCGTGCATGACGAACATCGGCCATTTCCGTGCGGCGAGCAAGCTGCTCGAGGGCAAGCGCGACATCCCGGTGAAGCTGTGGGTGGCGCCGCCGACCAAGATGGATGCGCACCAGCTGACCGAGGAAGGCCACTATGGCGTGCTCGGCACGGCGGGCGCGCGCATGGAGATGCCGGGCTGCAGCCTGTGCATGGGCAACCAGGCGCAGGTGAAGGAAGGCGCGACGGTGTTCTCGACGAGCACGCGCAACTTCCCGAACCGGCTGGGCAAGAACAGCAACGTCTACCTCGGCTCGGCTGAGCTGGCGTCGATCTGCTCGAAGCTGGGGCGCATTCCGACGAAGGACGAGTACATGGCTGACATGGGGGTGCTGACGGCGGCCTCTGACAAGGTCTATCAGTACCTCAACTTCGATCGCATCAAGGAATACAGCGAGGCTTGATGCCTCGGGCTCCTCTTCCACGCGACAAAGGCGCGKGCGGGGAGGCTGTGGCTCGCCGGCCGGTGCGGTCTT
>NZ_JBFUGN010000711.1:0-3262 GCF_056402895.1 Rhizobacter sp. P3_B12
GTGGTGGCCGCACCGCCTGCTGCCAAGCCGCCCGTCACCACACCGGCGGCCCGCCCCGCCGCCCGCAACGACGAACCCCCGCCCTGGCTCGACGTGCCGTTCGACGACGAGCCCTCCGCCGCATCGGCCTCGTCGATGCCCGACCTCGACGACGAGCCGCCCGCACGCGCCGCGGCAACGCCGTCCGCCCCCGTCCCGGTGCCGATGGCCGCACCCGCCGTGCCGGCCTTCGAGCGCACGCCGCTCGGCGACCGCTGGAACGAGCTCGTCGTGCAGATGGTGCAGGCCAACGCCATCGGCGCGCTGGTGCGTGAGCTTGCCCTGCAAGGCCAGTGCGTCGCACTCAACGAGCAGGGCGCCGAGGCCGTCTGGCGCCTGCGCGTCGAGCGCGAGACGCTGCGCGCCGAGGTGCAGCGCACCAAGCTGCAGGCGGCCCTCGTCACGCAGCTGGGCCGCCCGGTGCGGCTCGAGGTCGAACCCGGCGTGCCGGCAGATTCACCGGCCCTGCGGGCGGCCGCCGAGCGCGCACGCCGCCAGGCCGAAGCCGAACAGATCATCCACAACGACCCGCTGGTACAAGCGCTGATGCAGCAGTTCAAGACCGCACGCATCGTGCCCGGCTCGGTCAAACCCCACTGAAACCCGAGGACCCCTCACCATGATGAAGAACCAACTCGCCGGCCTGATGAAGCAGGCCCAGGCGATGCAGGACAACCTGAAGAAGGCGCAGGAAGAACTCGCCCACATCGAGGTCGAAGGCCAGTCCGGCGCCGGCCTCGTGAAGGTCACGATGACCTGCAAGCACGACGTGAAGCGCATCGTGATCGACCCGAGCCTGCTGGCCGACGACAAGGACATGCTCGAAGACCTGGTGGCTGCCGCCTTCAACGACGGCATCCGCCGCGCCGAAGAGGTCTCGCAGGAGAAGATGGGCAAGCTCACGGCCGGCATGCCGTTGCCGCCGGGCATGAAGTTCCCGTTCTGACCCAGTGGCCGAACCTGCTCTCGACGGATTGATCGAAGCGCTGCGCCGGCTGCCCGGCGTCGGGCAGAAATCCGCGCAGCGCATGGCCTTCCACCTGCTGCAGCACGACCGCGACGGCGCCGCGCGCATCGCCGCGTCGCTGCAGAAGGCGGTGGCCGACGTGCGCCACTGYGACCGCTGCCACACCTTCACCGAGGGCGCCATCTGCAGCACCTGCGCCGATGAGCGGCGCGACGCGCGCCTGCTGTGCGTCGTCGAGACGCCGGCCGACCAGGCGGCGCTCGAGCGCACCGGCAGCTACAAGGGGCTGTATTTCGTGCTGATGGGACGGCTGAGCCCGCTCGACGGCGTCGGCGCGCGCGACATCGGCCTTGCGCAGCTGATCGAGCGTGCCACCGATGGCTCGGTCGAAGAAGTCATCGTCGCGACCAACTTCACCGCCGAAGGCGAGGCCACCGCGCACGTGATCGGCGAGACGCTCAAATCACGTGGCTTGCGCGTCACGCGGCTGGCGCGCGGCGTGCCGATCGGCAGTGAGCTCGAATACGTCGACCTGGGGACGATCGCGCACGCGTTGAGCGAGCGGCGCTAGTCCCCGCTGCTCACTGCTTCGCGACCCGCGTCGTCCGCTTCGCCGGYCGATGCGCCTTCGATGCGGTTCGCACCGCCGGCTTGCGCGCCGTCGCCTTGCCCGCGACGAACACATACACCGTCTGCCCCGGCTTGAAGTTCGCGCCGACCGTCGTCTTGTTCCACAGCGCCACCTGTGCCGCGCTCACGCGGTAGCGCTGCGCCACCGTCGCCACGCTCTCGCGCTTGCCGGCCTTCAGCGCCATGCGGCGCAGCGTCGGCGATTCGGAGACGAGCGACATCACGCCGTTGTCGGCCAGGTGCCCCGACACATCCGTCTGGCGGCTCTCGCCGCGCGGCACCAGCAGCGTCGAGCCGGCACGCACCAGCATGCGCGGAGGGATGTTGTTGACCTCGCGCAGCTGCGCCTCGGTCATCCCCACCTGCTTGGCCGCATCGGCCGGGCGCAGCGTGCGCGGCGCGACCCAGGCCGTCCAGGTGGCCAGCGGCCCGCGGTGCTCGCCGATGCTGCGCACGAACTGGCTCGCGTTGTCGTACGGCAGCAGCAGCTGCGGCGTGCCGGCCGCGAGGATCACCGGCCGGTTCATCTGCGGGTTCAGCGTCTGGAACTCTTCCAGCGACACGCCGGCCAGCCGCACCGCCAGCGCCACATCGATGTCGCGCTCGATCGGCACGCTGAGGAAGTACGGGTGGTTGTCCAGCGAGGGCAGCGTCAGCAGGTACTGCTCGGGGTGCAGCACGATGTTCTTCACCGCCTGCAGCTTGGGCACGTAGAACGCCGTCTCGTTCGGCATCTTCAGGCTGAGGTAGTCGGTCGGCTTGCCGGCGCGGCGGTTGCGCGCGATGGCGCGCTGCACATTGCCCTCGCCCCAGTTGTAGGCGGCGAGCGCCAGGTGCCAGTCGCCGAACATGTCGTGCAGCCGGGCCAGGTAGTCGAGCGCGGCGCGCGTCGAGCCGAGCACCGAGCGGCGGTCGTCGCGGAACACGTTCTGCTTCAGCGAGAAGGTGCTGCCGGTGGCCGGCATGAACTGCCACATGCCCGAGGCCTTGGCCGACGACACCGCCTGCGGGTTGAACGCGCTCTCGACGAAGGGCAGCAGCGCCAGCTCGGTCGGCATGCCGCGGCGCTCGACCTCCTCGACGATGTGGAACAGGTAGCGGCTGCCGCGCTCGGTCATGCGCTGCACGTAGTCGGGTCGCGACGCATACCAGCGCTCGGCGGTGCGCACCTGGTCGGTGTCGAGGTCGGGCATCGCGTAGCCGTGGCGCAGGCGCGACCACAGGTCGATGCTCGCGGTCGGCGCGTTCAGGTCGACCTTCTCTTCGGGGCGCAGCGGATCGATCGGCGGCGCGACGGCCGGGCCTTCGGCGACGGTGGTGTTGTCGGCGGCCGAGGCTGCCCCGGCGGGTGCGCTGGCCGCCGCCGATGCCTCCGGTGCGGAGGCTGCGGGGCCCGCGCCGGCAATGCCGCCCTCGGTCGGGGTCGTGGTCGCGCAGGCCGCCAGCAGCGCCAGCGCGGCGAACAGGCCGAGGCCGCAGCCTCGTCGCAAAGTGAGTGGCAAGAGCGGGTTCAGAAAGGTCATCAGAAGTTGTTTTTCCAGTGGCGCAGCGCGGCCAGCACGTCGACTTCGTCGTCGGGCCGGGCGCCGTGGGTGGCGGCGGCAGCTGCCACCTCGGGTTGCGCAC
>NZ_JBFUGN010000712.1:0-3260 GCF_056402895.1 Rhizobacter sp. P3_B12
GATCATGGGCGTGCGCCACACCGCGCTGGCCGGCACCAAGACGCCGCTCGAAGGCGTGCAGTTCCACCCCGAATCGATCCTCACCGAGCATGGGCACGCGATGCTGAAGAACTTCCTGGAGTTGCGCGGATGAACGGCGTCGTCGATCTGCGCAGCGACACCATCACCCGGCCGACACCGGCGATGCGCGAGGCGATGGCCCGCGCCGAGGTCGGCGACGACGTGTTCGCCGACGACCCCACCGTCAACGCGCTGCAGGAGCGCATCGCCGCGCTGCTCGGAAAAGAGGCGGCGCTGTTCGTGCCGACCGGCACGCAGAGCAACCTGATCGGCATCATGAGCCACTGCGGCCGCGGCGACGAATACATCGTCGGCCAGATGGCCCACACCTACCGCTGGGAAGGCGGCGGTGCCGCGGTGCTGGGCAGCGTGCAGCCGCAGYCGCTGGAGCACCAGCCCGACGGCGCGCTGGCGCTCGCCGACATCGAGGCCGCGATCAAGCCCGACGACGCGCACTTCGCCCGCTCGCGCCTGCTGTGCCTCGAGAACACGCTCGGCGGCAAGGTGCTGTCGCAGGCCTACCTGGCCGATGCGACCGGCCTCGCGCRCCGGCGCGGCCTCGCGACCCACCTCGACGGCGCGCGGCTCTTCAATGCCGCGGTGAGGCAGGGCATCGCCGCGCGCGAGATCGCGGCGCACTTCGACAGCGTGTCGGTCTGCTTCTCGAAGGGGCTCGGCGCGCCGGTCGGCTCGGCGCTGGTCGGCTCGAAGGCCTTCATCCACGGCGCGCACCGCTGGCGCAAGATGCTCGGCGGCGGCATGCGCCAGTCCGGCGTGCTGGCGGCCGCGGTGCTGCATGCGCTGGACCACCATGTCGAGCGCCTCGCCGACGACCACGCGCTCGCGCAGCGGCTGGCCGCCGGCCTGCGCGACGTGCCGGGTGTCGCGGTCGAGCCGCCGCAGACCAACATCGTGTTCGTCGACGTGCAAGGCCCCAAGGCTGCTGGCCTGATCGACCACCTGAAGGCGCGCGGCGTGCTGGCGACCGGCCTGTACCGGTTGCGCTTCGTCACGCACCTCGACGTCGATGCCGCAGGCGTCGACCGCGCGATCGCCGCGGTGCGCGAGCACATGAGCGCCTGAATCCTCGACGAGACGAACCATGACCATCAGCAACACCGAAGCCCTGGCCCGCGTCATCGATCACCGCGAGATCTTCCACGACGAGATGCTGACGCTGATGCGCCGCATCATGAGCGGCGAGATGTCGCCGGTGATGATCGCCGCGCTGTCGCTGGGCTTGCGCGTCAAGAAGGAAACCATCGGCGAGATCGCCGCCGCCGCGCAGGTGATGCGCGAGTTCGCGACGCCGGTGGTGGTGGCCGACACGACGCACCTGGTCGACCTGTGCGGCACAGGCGGCGACGCGGCGCACACCTTCAACATCTCGACCGCCGCGATGTTCGTCGCGGCCGCGGCCGGCGCGCGCATCGCCAAGCACGGCGGGCGCAGCGTCTCGTCGAGTTCCGGCAGCGCCGACGTGCTCGAGGCCTTCGGCGCCAACGTCGACCTGAATGCGGCGCAGGTCGCGCAGTGCCTGCAGGAGTGCGGCATCGGCTTCATGTTCGCGCCCAACCACCATGCGTCGATGAAGCATGCCGGCCCGGTGCGCAAGGAGCTCGGCGTGCGCACGATCTTCAACATCCTCGGCCCGCTGACCAACCCGGCCAGCGCGCCGAACCAGCTGATGGGCGTGTTCCACGCCGACCTGGTCGGCATCCAGGTGCGCGTGCTGCAGCGCCTGGGCTCGGAGCACGTGATGGTGGTCTACGGCATGAACGGCATGGACGAGATCTCGCTGTCGGGCGAGACGCTGGTCGGCGAGCTGAAGAACGGCGAGGTGCGCGAGTACATGGTGCACCCGAGCGATTTCGGCATGCCGGTCTACGACACCCGCGTGCTGAAGGTGGCCGACAAGGCCGAGTCGGTGCAGTGCATCCAGCGCGCGTTCGCCAACGAAGACGGGCCGGTGCGCGACATCGTGCTGCTGAACGCCGGCGCGGCGCTGTACTGCGCGAACGTCGCGTCGTCGGTGACCGAGGGCGTGCGGATGGCGCGCGAGGCGGTGGCCTCGGGCAAGGCGCTGGCGAAGCTGAGCCAGTTCGTGGCCGTCACCAACCAGTTCAAGGCAGCATGAGCGACATCCTCGACAAGATCAACGCGGTCAAGCGCGAAGAGATCGCGGCGGCCCGCAAGCTGCGCGACCAAGCCTCGGTGCGGCGCGAGGCCGAATYGCTCGGCGGTCTGCGCGACTTCACGAAGGCATTGCGCGACAAGATGGCCGCCGGCACGGCCGCGGTGATCGCCGAGGTCAAGAAGGCCAGCCCCAGCAAGGGCGTGCTGCGCGAGCACTTCGTGCCGGCCGAGATCGCCGCGAGCTACGAGAAGCACGGCGCCGCCTGCCTCAGCGTGCTGACCGACCGGTCGTTCTTCCAGGGCTCGGTCGACTACCTGAAGGCCGCCCGCGCCGCCTGTGCGCTGCCGGTGCTGCGCAAGGATTTCATGATCGATGCGTACCAGGTGTTCGAGGCGCGTGCGATGGGGGCGGACTGCATCCTGCTGATCGCCGCCTCCCTCGACGATGCGCAGATGGCCGACCTGGAGGCGCAGGCGCAGGCGCTCGGCATGGCGGTGCTGGTCGAGGTGCACGACGGCGCCGAACTCGACCGCGCACTGCGCCTGAGGACGCCGCTGGTCGGCATCAACAACCGCAACCTGCGCACCTTCGAGGTCACGCTCGACACCTCGCTCGGCCTGCTGAAGCAGGTGCCCGGCGACCGGCTGCTGGTGACCGAGAGCGGCATCCTCGCGYGCGCCGACGTGCAGCGCATGCGCGATGCGAACGTGCATGCCTTCCTGGTCGGCGAGGCGTTCATGCGCGCGCCGGATCCGGGCGTGGCGCTGGCCGAGCTGTTCCGGTGAGTGCGGCGGGCTCGCTGAAGGCGCCGCTGGCGCAGGTGCTCGATGCCGCGCCGATCGGCTGGCGCGAGGTGCTGCGGCCCTGGCGCGAATCGGCCGCGGGGCGGGGCTTGATCGAGTTCGTCGACCGGCGCGTGGCCGAGGGGGCGGTGGTCTATCCGCCCGAGCCGTTGCGCGCACTGGAACTGACGGCCTTGTCGGAGGTCCGCGTGCTGATCCTCGGGCAGGACCCGTACCACGGCCCGGGCCAGGCGCACGGGCTCGCGTTCTCGGTGCCGGCC
>NZ_JBFUGN010000713.1:0-3255 GCF_056402895.1 Rhizobacter sp. P3_B12
CCTGTACGGCAGCCTGATCGACATCCTGAACCGCGCAGCGCCGCTGATGCTGGTGTCGCTGGGCATGACGCTGGTGATCGCGACGCGCGGCATCGACATCTCGGTCGGTGCGGTGGTGGCGATCGCGGCGGCGATCGCGGCCTGGATGATCGGCGGCTCGCTGGTGATCGTCGACGGCGTGGCCACGCATGCGAGCCGCTTCCCGATGTGGGCCGCGATCGCCGGCGCGCTCGGCGTCGCGCTGCTGTGCGGGCTGTGGAACGGCGTGCTGGTCGCGCGCGTGGGCATGCAGCCGATCATCGCGACGCTGATCCTGATGGTGGCCGGCCGCGGCATCGCGCAGCTGATCACCGGCGGGCAGATCATCACCATCTACTACGGGCCCTACTTCTTCCTCGGCAGCGGCTACCTGCTCGGGCTGCCGTTCTCGCTGTTCATCGCGGCGGCGGTGTTCGTGCTGCTGTGGTGGGTGACGACGCGCACCGCGCTCGGCCTGTTCATCCAGGCGGTTGGCGTGAACCCGTCGGCGGCGCGCGTGGCCGGCGTGCGGGCGCGCCGCATCACGGTGTGGGTGTACGCCTTCTGCGGGCTGTGCGCCGGCGCGGCCGGGCTGATCGTCAGCTCGAACGTGAAGAGCGCCGACGGCAACAACGCCGGGCAGCTGATGGAGCTCGACGCGATCCTCGCGGTGACGCTGGGCGGCACCGCGCTGACCGGCGGCCGCTTCAGCCTGGCCGGCAGCGTGATCGGCGCGCTGATCATCCAGACGCTCACCTACGCGATCTACTCGCTGGGCGTGCCGCCCGAGGTCAACCTGGTCGTCAAGGCCGGCGTGGTGTTCGCGGTGATGCTGCTGCAGTCGCCGGAGTTCCGGCACAGCCTGCGCGCGCTGGTGCAGCGGCCCGGGCTGGCGGAACGGCCGGGAGCGAAGGCATGAACACGCAGGCCCGACCGATGACCCCCGTGCCCGCCGTTGTGTCGACCCGGCGCCTGCGCCTCGACCCGAAGTTCATCCCGCTGGCGGCGACCGTCTCGCTGTTCCTCGTGATGGCGCTCCTCGGCTCGGTGCTCTACACCGGCTTCTTCTCGGCCCAGGTGTTCCTGAACCTGCTGATCGACAACGCCTTCCTGTGCATCGTCGCGGTCGGCATGACCTTCGTGATCCTGTCGGGCGGCATCGACCTGTCGGTGGGGTCGGTGATCGCGCTGACGACGATGGTGTCGGCCTCGCTGGTCGAGAAGCACGGCTGGAGCCCGGCCGCGGTGCTGCCGCTGGTGCTGCTGATGGGCACCGGCTTCGGCGCGCTGCAGGGCGTGCTGATCCAGCGCTTCCGGCTGCAGCCGTTCATCGTGACGCTGGCCGGCATGTTCCTCGCGCGCGGCCTGTGCTACCTGATCAGCATCGATTCGGTCAGCATCACGAACCCGTTCTACACCGAGGTCTCGCAGCTGCGCGTGCCGCTGTGGGAGGGCGCCGAGCTGTCGGTCAGCGCGATCATCGCGCTCGCCGTGGTGGTGCTCGCGGTGTTCGTCGCGCACTACACGCAGTTCGGCCGCACGGTGTATGCGATCGGCGGCAACGAGCATTCGGCGGTGCTGATGGGGCTGCCGGTGCGCAGCACGCTGATCGGCGTCTACACCGTCAGCGGTTTCTGCTCGGCGCTGGCCGGCGTGGTGTTCACCTTCTACATGCTGTCGGGCTACGGCCTGCACGCGGTCGGGCTGGAGCTGGACGCGATCGCCGCCGTGGTGATCGGCGGCACGCTGCTCACCGGCGGCGTGGGCTATGTGCTGGGCACGCTGTTCGGCGTGCTGATGCTCGGGATCATCCAGACGCTGATCATGTTCGACGGCAGCCTGAGTTCGTGGTGGACCCGCATCGTGATCGGCGGGCTGCTGTTCGTGTTCTGCCTGCTGCAGCGCGTCTTCGAGGCCCGCAAGCGCGGCTGACGCACCCCTTTCCCCCTGCAGGGCTCCCCCAGGCCCTGTGTTCTACCTGTGCTTCCAAAAACCAAGGAGACGATCCGTGAAGACATTCCCCCACCGCCAGACCGTGCTCGCCCTGGCTGCCGCCGCAGCCAGCGTGCTGAGTGCCACCTCTGCACAAGCCGTCGATTGGGGCGGCTACTTCCGCACCGGCCCGGGCGCGGCGAAGAAGGACGATGCCCGTGCGTGCTACGGCCTGAGCGGCGCGGGCATGAAGTACCGGCTCGGCAACGAGTGCGACTTCTACGGCGAGTTCCTGCTGAGCCAGGGYTTCAAGTCGGACGGCGTGGARTACAAGGCCGCGCTGATGACGAACCTGTACAACGGTGACTCGAGCGACACCGGYGCGGCGTCGGTGGGCATCAACCAGATGTACGTCGAGGGCAAGGGCTACGACATCGCCCCGGACGTGAACTTCTGGATCGGCAAGCGCTTCTACGGCCGTGCCGACGTGCACATCACCGACACGTTCTTCATCAACCTGTCGGGCGTGGGCGCGGGTGCGGACAGCATCGCCGTGGGCGGTGGCAAGCTGGGCCTGGCGTTCTTCCGCAACGACAGCGGCGGCGTGATCCAGGGCACGCCGCCGGCGGCGGGCACGGACCAGCGTCCGGCCTCGCGCCTGAACGCGGACCTGTCGGAGCTGGTGGTGAACCCGGGCGGCAAGCTGCGCGTGGTGGGCACCTACGTGAAGGGCGACTTCACCGGCGGCAAGAACGGCTTCGGGCTGAGCGTGCAGCACAACCAGGACAACGCGTTCGGGCTGGGCGGCACCAACATCCTGTGGGTGCAGTTCGCGCAGGGCTCGGCGGGCGTGGACGGCGGCTTCGGCACGCTGAACGCGACCTCGGCGACCAAGAGCTTCCGCATCGTGGAGAGCCCGGGCTGGCAGGTCGGCGCGTTCGGCGGGCAGGGCCAGCTGATGTTCCAGCAGGACAAGGTCGAGAACTTCGCSGGCCAGACCACCAAGATCAACTCGGTGTCGGTGGGCGGGCGTGGTTCGTATGCGCTGACGAAGAACTTCAAGCTGGTGGGCGAAGCCGCGTACGTGCAGAAGAAGCCGGACGGCAGCGACACGCAGAAGCTGGCGAAGCTGACGTTCGCGCCGACGCTGTCGACGGGCCCGGGCTTCTGGAACCGTCCGGAACTGCGCCTGTACGTGACCACGGCCAAGTGGAACGCGGCCGCCAACGCGGCCGAGAACGGCGGCGCCGGCGTCACCAACCGCGCCAACGGCGACACCAAGGGCACGTCCTATGGTGCGCAGGC
>NZ_JBFUGN010000714.1:0-3253 GCF_056402895.1 Rhizobacter sp. P3_B12
GCAGGTCGAAGGCCTCGCCGCCGGCCACGCGCTTCGCGAGCGCGCCGGCGGTGTCGTTCGCGACCTCGACCTGGTGGCCGGTGCGCGCCTCGAAGGCCGGCACCATCGCGACGACGACCTGCTTGAACGCGCCGCTGGTCAGCACCTTCACGGTGTCGGCGGTGGCCGGGGCGGCACCGAACACGAGCAGCGCCAGCGCGATGGATGAGAGGGACTGGTGCATCACAAGACCTCCTGGAGAACGCAAGGTCCGAAGTGTGCCCCGATCGGCGTGCCAACCTGTGTCAGCGTGCCGGGCGCTTGACCACCGCGCCCGCCTTGCACGCGGTGGCGTCGAACTGCGTCGTGCCGGCGGCACCCGGGCCGCCGCCGAAGCCCGCCGCCGGCGTCCATTCGTTGACCAGCGGGTAGCCGCTGCTGCCGAGGTCGGCCACGCGGATCGCGCTCAGCTTCGCCTGCCACTTCGAGCCGAACGGCGTGTTGAACAGCTGCAGCTTCGCCAGCCCGCCATGCCCGGTCGGCAGGTTGACGGCGTAGGTGCCGAAGTTGTCGCCGCTCAGCACGTCTTTCGCGCTCGGCCGCACGTCGCCGTCCATCACGTGGTAGCCCATCGACAGCAGGTTGCGCAGCACCGTGCCGTCGGCATAGGTCGCGACCAGCGTGTAGTCGCAGCCGTTGTAGACGCAGTAGTAGCCGCCCCAGGCGCCGGGTGCGCTGCCGAGCGTCAGGTCCAGGTCGGCCTGCACCGTCGGGTCGAGCTGCTTGGGCAGGTTGCCGGTCCAGGCCGGCGTCACGACCATGCCGCTCGCGGTCGGCGACAGGTTGAAGTGCGACACCGTGCCGATCACCGTCTGCACCTGCTGCCCGGTCTTCAGCACGTCGGTGCCGATGCGGGCGCGGTCGCTGGCCGAGAGCTTCTCGAAGGCGCCGGTGCCGCGGTTCCAGCGCTTGTAGCCGCCGTCGTAGCTGTCGTCGCGGAACACCTTGTCGAGGAAGCCTTCCTGCATCTGCGCCGCCTGGTAGTCGGAGAACGCGTTCCAGCGGTAGGTCTTGCCGTCGCGGTCGTCGTCGCCGCCGGACATCGGCGTGCGCTGGAAGCAGGTGCCGTCGACGGTGCGGCCGTCGCACGACTGGCCGCTGTACTCGAGCGTCGTCAGCAGCTGGTTCTTGATGGCGTCGTAGCCCCAGGTGGAGCCGCTCTTGGTGCCCATCGGGTACGGGTAGTCGCCGGCATCGGCCGCGGCGTCGGCATGCGGCAGGCCGTAGGCGTGGCCCATCTCGTGGTTGAAGATGGCCGAGTAGACCGGGTCGGGCCGGTAGTCGCCGCCGGAGGTGCCGACCCCGCCGCCGCCGAGGCCGCCGCCGGTCGATGCGGCGACCTGCCGGCCGCCGTCCACCGTCTGCACGAAGCCGTAGAAGCCGGCTGCGAAGTTGCCGTCGCGGTTCGCGGCGGGACCCCGCATGTCGCTGAGCAGCCGGTAGATGCGGGCATTGGTGTCGCCGCCGGCGGCCTTGAAGTCGGCCCACGAGCCGAAGCTCATCGCCGGGTGGCAGAACTGGTCGTCGTTGCGGGCCGGCACGGCCAGCTGGTCGACCGTGACGGCACCGGTCGTCACCTGCGCGAGGGCCGCGACCGGCAGCTTCTGCTGGTACTCCTGGTCGAGCGTGTAGCCGTTGGTCGAGGCCGAAGACAGCGCCCAGTCCGGCACCACCGACTGCGCGGCGCGCGCGCCGAACAGGTAGACCGGAATCGTCACGTGCGTCAGCGTGGTGGCCGGCGTGACGCTCAGCGCCACGCTGCGCGGCGACGAGAAATCGCCCTGGCCGAGCTCGAGCGTCGCGCCGATCTGGATCCACTCGCGCGGCAGCAGCGCGCTGTACTTGACGGCGGAATAGGCCGGGCGGCCGCCGTCGGTGGCGGGCAGCTTCGCCGGCGCGTTCATCGCCAGCGGGCCGAGCGTGCGGCCGTCGGCCAGCTTCGCGCGCACCACCAGCGATGTCACGTTCGCGGCCGGTTGCACCATCAGCAGCGCCGCGCGGTCGGCCACCAGCTGCAGGCGCTTGGTGACCTTGTTTTTCACGTCGTTGGCCGACTGCATGCCGCGGCCGGTGGGCGGGATGACGTGGGTCTGCGCGAGTTCGACGCTGGTGAGCGCCGGGGTCGGCGTGGGGGCCGGGGCCGGAGCGGGCGAGGGCGCCGGAGCGGGCGATGGGGCCGGCGAAGGCGACGGTGCGGGTGCCGGAGCAGGTGCGGGAGCCGGTGCTGGCGAGGGCGAGGGCGTCGATGCCGGCGGCGAACCGGCTGGCGTGTCCCCGTCGTCCTTGCCTCCGCAGGCGGCGAGCGCGACGGCGGTGAACAGCAAGGCGATGTGGGTCGTCGTGGACAGGGGCAGGCGCTTCATGCTTCGGTGGGGTCGGGTTGCAGCGCCGCGATGATCCGCGAAGTTCCATGAAAGCGCATTCATGGCGTTTCACCTTTTCTGCTTTTACACCCGCTTGCAAAGCCGGCGTGTCATCAAGCCGTGTTCTCATCGCGGGTTGCCCGCGTGCATGACAGGAATCAGAGGAGAAGTGCCCATGCCGATCACCTACGGCGCCCAGCAGAACGGCCTGCTCTGCGGCTACCGCTTCTCGCCGACCGAATGCGGCGAGCCGATCGATCTCGCCCAGGCCGTCGAGTGGCTGAAGCAGCCGGCCGGCGATGCCTTCATCTGGCTGCACTTCGACCTCACGTCGGCCACCTCGCAGGCCTGGATGCAGGCCAACCTGCCGCTTGCGCCGGAGTTCTTCGAGGCGCTGCAGCAGGGTTCGCGCTCGACGCRCATCGAGGACGCGCAGGACAACCTGATCGCAGTCGTCAACGACGTGGCCTATGAATTCGCGTTCGACCCGTCGGAGATCGCGACGCTGTGGATGAGCGTCGACGCGCGGCTGGCCGTCAGCGCGCGGGCGCACCCGCTGCGCTCGATCGACCGGCTGCGCGAGGCGGTGAAGCAGGGCGTGCGCTTCGGCTCGTCGGTCGACCTGCTGAACCACCTGCTCGAGGACCAGGGCGACGTGCTGGTGCGCATCGTGCGCGAGGCCACGCTGAAGGTCGACAGCATCGAGGACAGCCTGCTGCGCGGCCGCCTCGACCGCCGGCGCGCCGAGCTCGGCCAGCTGCGCCGCGTGCTGGTGCGGCTGCAGCGCCTGCTGGCGCCCGAGCCGGGCGCGCTGTTCCGGCTGCTGCGCCAGCCGCCGCCGTGGGTGGCGG
>NZ_JBFUGN010000715.1:0-3252 GCF_056402895.1 Rhizobacter sp. P3_B12
GGCCACCAGGCCCGGGCTGGCGGCACGCGGTACATTTTCGTCGGCCCGGGCCTGGTGGCCCGCCGTTGGGCTCCGCCTCACCTCGAACGTTGAACGGCCGCTTTCCGGAGCCTTGCTCAGCTTGAGCCAACTTCCGCTATGAGCCGGCCATCGCCTATCAGCTCAACAAGAGAGCGGCTGTAGTCGGCCAGGAACTGTCTTTCGTGAATGACTGCTTCTGGCTGTGCGGCACAGTGTCGGCACGAGCGGATACCCAGCTAGCATTGCGCGACCCGATATCGGCGCGGATGTGCGCGCAACCACCTCTTCGACGTCAAACCATGACCAGCATCATTCTCATGTCTTCGTTCTTGGTCGTTGTTGCGGCCATCGGCGGGGTGGCAGTTCTGATTACTCGGCTCTTGCCGGTGAATCACGTGGTCAGGCTCAAGGTCGACGCCTTCGTCGTATGGGTCAGGGAGAACCCTCGACTCTTTGAAAAGCGATTGAAGCAGGTGGCCTTCACACTGGTTGTGCTGTTCTTCTTGTCTATCACGATCATCTACTCGTGATGCACGAAGCTGCTCACGAGTGCCCGCAGCCGGCCACAACCAGCCGGTCATGGGCGACCGCTTTCGGGTACGCTGGGCAGCGCGATGACCGAACTCCTACTGGGCTCTGAGTACGACGACGACCTGTTCTATCGACTCGTTGCCGAGGTCGAGACGATGGGCGGCTCAATCGTTGACAGAGAGTGGACCCTGGGCGGCCCCCAAGAAATCACGCTGTACGAAAACTTGCTCCCAGGCGCTGAGCTTGTGGCCGTCGCCCAATCCGGTGTCGGTTTGTCGCTTCGCGGAGAGCCGGCGCTAGTTGAAGCCCTCGCGGATCGCGTCGCTCCGAATCGGCCCGCATGAATGGCGCGGTTTCCGCATGTCGCTGATCGGCCACTATCGGCCGGTCGCAGGCGACCGCTTTGAGGTAGGCTGAAGCGCAATGGTTCTCGAGTCATATCCATTCAACTGGCGTACGCGTTCTCGCCGACCAAAATGAACATACGCCGTCTCATCGTCAGTCTCTTCATCAGCGTCCTCCTCGTTGCGGCGGCCTTTGGTGGGGCCGGCGAAGCTCTGAGTCGGCCTGCAACGGGATCTGTCGGCCCCGCGCCGTTGGATCTGCACGCCACCTCGGTCGTCATTCGCACAGCTTCCGGTGGAGCCGTTTCTGGTTGGCTTGTTCTTGGCCGGCCTCGCTCGGGTGCGGTCCTTCTATTGCATGGCGTACGGAGTGATCGGCGACAGATGATCGAACGTGCCAGGTTGCTCAGTGGTTTGGGGTATACGGCATTCCTGATCGACCTTCCCGCTCACGGCGAGAGCACTGGTGACCGAATCACATTCGGAGTTCGTGAAGCCGAAGGTGTCAGGGCCGCATTGGACTATCTCCGGAATCGACTCCCAGGCGAGAGAATCGGAATCGTCGGAGTGTCACTCGGTGCGGCATCTGCGGTGATTGCGAAAGCGGTACCGTCACCGGACGCGGTTGTTCTGGAGTCCATGTTCCCAACCATTGCAGAAGCGGTCTCCGACCGGCTGGTAAGGCAGTTGGGGCCGGCCGGGCGATATCTGGCCCCGCCCTTGCTGTGGCAACTCCCGCTGCGTCTCGGACTGCATCCTGAACAGATTCAGCCAATCATGGACATCCCGTCGCTGAATGCGCCCGTCCTCATCGCCTCAGGCACAGCGGACGAGCACACAACCCTCGCGGAGAGCAAGCGCATATTCGAGGCGGCACGTGAGCCAAAACAATTCTGGGCAGTCGAAGGGGCTGCTCATGTAGACCTCTATAGGCATGGCCCAAAAGCGTATCAAAGCACGGTCCTGCCGTTCCTGGAAAAGCACCTCCGAAGTGGGATCTGATTCCTTCGTCAGCCACGTATGCAAGCGCTGGTGCTGCCTGCCAGCCGGGTCAGTTTCTGCCGCCCCGGGCCATGTGCTCGAATGCCGGAGGCCGGCCACGAACTGCCGGTGATGAACGTCCACTCGCGGCTGACCCGGCGGGCATGTCGCGGAGTGGGCTTCGTTCTAAAACGGCAACACCTCCGTCAGAATTCCCAGATATGGCCTACTTCACCGTTTCGCTGAATGAGCATGTCATAGCTTGCGCCGGCTCGCCGGAGGTAAGTGTGCTCACGGCAACTATCGTCGCAACGGCCCGCGGTGCCGCGCAGCTCACTCTCAATAGTTTGACTACCGCAGGTGGCGAACAACGTTCTGAGCACTGGCCATTGTGGAATCTCTCGCCGCAAGATCAGGTATGCATTGCGTACACCGCCGCGGGCAAAGTGACCATCCCAGTCAGCACGGGAGTCGAGCCGGACCTACCATTCGACGAAACCCTGGCCCGCCTTCGGCAGAGCTTTCCGCAACTGCCTGAGCCGCGGGCCAAAGCGTTCTCTCATACGCGCGCGCCGCGCCGCGCCTGTTTGAGCGTAACCACGGATGCTGGCTCAGGTGTCGAAGCCACTCTGGGCGATGCCGAGCTTCTGCAAGCGGTAGTGTGCTTTGTCGGTGCAACCTGCAATGTGGAAGTGCACTCCCTTTCTGTGCGGTCAGGCGGAGCAACCAACGGTGTTCGCTGGCTGGTGGAACAGGTCGAGATCGGGCAATCGGTGAGGTTGACCTACACGGAATAGCCCCTCGCGGCACCGAAGTGCTCAAACACCGAGCGTCCGCTTGCGGGCGTTGAATGCAATCGCGCCACCGACTGCAATGGGTCGATTGTGTGAGTTCGCGGCGCGCGAGAGCGGCCATTCGGCGCGTGCCAGCACCGCTGCGGGTGGTCCCGTTAGGCGCGTGTCTGAGCGACTAAACCAACCCATGGCGGCGACTCGTCGCGAGGAGCGAGAAGGTCGCCTTTCGGTCAGAGCCGTCGTTCGGCGTCCGGGCCTGATTGACCGCAATCAGCCTGAAGCAGTCAAGCGCTCACCAGGGCAATCTCATCGAGTCTGGTCGTGTAGCGCGGCGTGCGTCGTTCTTGCTTGCCAAGGGACGCAAGCGTTCCACGTCTCTGCTGAGTGCTGGCAACGCGAACAGCCCCTTTGCCGAATCGATGATTCAGTGCATCCAACGTGCCCATCAACTGATGCCGGTCTCGCCCAAGGGCAGCCTGCGCAGTGGGTTCGTCAGCAGCAAAGAGATAAAGCTCACCTTGTCGGTCACCTCCTGCATGTAGATCCATCAGCATGACGCCGGCCTTCACGTAGTTGAAGCC
>NZ_JBFUGN010000716.1:0-3247 GCF_056402895.1 Rhizobacter sp. P3_B12
CAATCCGGCCGCACGCCGCGCACGAACAACTGGCCGAGGCTGTCGAGCAGCGACACCACGTCGTCGCGCCCCTTGCGCAGCGACGGGATCCACGCGCTGTCGGGCATCACGCTGCCACGCTGCGCCATGTTCAGCAGCGTCGGCTGCGGGCCGACCTCGATGAAGACGCGCAAGCCATCGGCCTGCAGCGCGGCGATCGAATCGCCGAAGCGCACCGCGTCGCGCACGTGGCGGCGCCAGTAGCCGGCGTTGCAGACCTCGTCACCCGCCAACCGGCCGGTCACGTTCGACGCCAGCACGAGCTGCGGCGGGCGGAACTCGACCTGCGCGGCCACCGCCTCGAACTCGTCGAGCATCGGCTCCATCAGCGGCGAGTGGAACGCGTGCGAGACCTTGAGCCGCTGCGACTCGATGCCGGCAACCGCGAGGCGCTCCAGCGCCGCATCGACCGCGTCGGCACGGCCGGAGATCACGGTGTTCTGCGGGCCGTTCGCCGCGGCGATGGCGAGCACGGCAGCATCGCGTGCGATCGCGGCGCGCACGGTGGCCTCGTCGGTGAAGACCGCCGCCATCGCGCCATCGCGCGGCAGGGCACTCATCAGCCTGCCCCGCTCGACGATCAGCTTCAGCCCGTCGGCCAGGTTGAACACGCCGGCCACGCAGGCCGCGACGTACTCGCCGACGCTGTGGCCCATCACCGCGGTCGGCTTGACGCCCCACGATTGCCACAGCTGCGCGAGCGCGTACTCGACGGCGAACAGCGCCGGCTGCGTGAACGCGGTGTCGTCGAGCCGCTCGGCGTCGTTCCACATCACGTCGAGCAGGCGCAGGCCGAGCAGCGGCGTCGTGATGCGCTCGCACTCGTCGAGCGCGGCACGGAACACCGGCTCGGCGTCGTACAGCGCACGGCCCATGCCGGCGACCTGCGCGCCCTGGCCGGTGAACAGGAACACGAGTTCAGGCGCCGTGCCACCGACGGCGCGGCCGCGCGAGGTGCCGGCAGTCGGTGCACCGGCGATGAATTCATCCAGCCGCGCCTTCAATGCGTCGGCGCTGTCGGCGACGACGGCGAGCCGCTCGATGAACGGCGAACGGCCGAGCGCGAGCGTCGCGGCGATCTGGTCGAGCGGTGCCGACGCGGCGGCATCGGCGAGCCGGCGGGCAGCGGCTTCGAGCGCGGGCGGGGTCTGCGCGCTCAGCACGAACAGGTGAGCGGTGCCTCCTTCCGTTCGCCCTGAGCTTGTCGAAGGGCCCGACCATCCTGAGCTTGTCGAAGGACCTGAGCTTGTCGAAGGGTCGGGCTGAGAGGCCGGGGCTTCTTCGAGCACGACATGCGCATTCGTTCCGCTGAACCCGAACGAGCTGACGCTCGCGCGCCGCGGCCGGCCGGCATCGGGCCACGGCGTCGGCACGGTCGGCACCGTGATCGGCATCTCGTCCCAGGCGATCAGCTGGTTCGGCCGCTTCAGGTGCAGGTGCGGCGGGATCGTGCGGTGCTGCAGCGCCAGTGCGACCTTGATGACGCCGGCCACGCCGGCSGCCGCTTCCAGGTGGCCGAKGTTGGTCTTCACCGAGCCCAGCATCAGCGGCGTGTCGGCCGGGCGCTGGCCGTAGACCTGGTGCAGCGCCTTGACCTCGATCGGGTCGCCGAGCGGCGTGCCGGTGCCGTGCGCCTCGACGTAGCTGATCTCGTCGGGCTTCACCCGCGCGTTCGCCAGCGCGGCGCGGATCACCGCCTCCTGCGCCGTGCCGTTCGGCGCGGTCAGGCCGCTGCTGCGACCGTCCTGGTTCAGTGCGGAGCCGCGCACCAGCGCGACGATGCGGTCGCCGTCGCGCTGCGCATCGGACAGCCGCTTCAGCACGACGACGCCGCAGCCCTCGCCGCGCACATAGCCGTCGGCCGCATCGTCGAAGGTCTTGCAGCGCCCGTCGAACGACATCATGCGGGCGCGCGAGGTCAGGATCGAGCCGTCGGCCGTCAGCGTCAGGTTCACGCCGCCGGCGAGCGCGAGGTCGGCCTCGCCGCTGCGCAGGCTCTGCACCGCCCAATGGATCGCGACCAGCGACGACGAGCATGCGGTGTCGATCGCGACGTTGGGCCCGTGCAGCCCGAGGAAGTACGACAGCCGCCCGGCCGCCACGCTGTGCGCGGTGCCCGACGGCGTGTAGGCGTCGCCGAAGCGCGAGCCGATCGCCTCGGACAGCTGGTTCGCATAGTCATGCGTCGTGATGCCCATGTAGACGGCGGTCTGGCTGCCGGCCAGCGACGACGGTGCGATGCCGGCATGTTCGAGCGACTCCCAGGTCACCTCCAGCAGCAGCCGCTGCTGCGGGTCGAGGCTGACGGCCTCGCGCGGCGAGATGCCGAAGAAATGCGCATCGAAGCGGTCGACGTCCTTCACGAAGCCGCCCCAGCGGGTGTAGCTCTTGCCGGGCACGTCGGGATCGGCGTCGAAGCAGGCGTCGGCATCCCAGCGCGATGTCGGCACCTCGGTGACGCCGTCGGTGYCGCTCTCGAGGAAGCGCCAGAAGGCATCCGGTGTGTCGCCGTCGCCGGGGAAGCGGCAGCCGATGCCGACGATCGCGATCGGCTCGTGGCGCGACTGCTCGACGGCCTTCAGCCTCGCCTCGAGCTGGTCGATGGCCTGCAGCGAGCGCTTCAGCAGCGCAGCGTAGTCGGGGGTCTTGGGCGTCGGATCGGTCACGGGATCTCCTGCAGCTCTTTGATGCACTACGCCTGCCACGGGTTGATGACGGCTACGTCAGCGGCCTCGAAGGCGGCCACATCCCGTGTCGCCACCATCATCCCGTTGGCAACGGCCGTTGCCGCGATATAGCCGTCGGCAGCACCGATCGCCAGTCCAGCCGCCCGAGCCTTTGCCATCAAAWCACCATAGGCGCGAGACGCAGGCAGATCGAACGGCAGCACACGGCCGGCGAACAACGGCAGCGTGCGCGTCTCCAGGTTGTCGTGCAGACCATCCCGACGTTTGCCGGCCGGCAGAGTGGCCACGCCGAGGCGCAGTTCGGCCACGGTGATCGCAGACAAATACAGCGTTTCGAGCGGCTGTGTATCGAGCCACTCGACCACGCGCCCATCGGGCAGCTTGCGCATCGGCTCGGAAATGACGTTCGTATCGAGGAGGATCATTCAAAGCTCACCGGTTGGACGGGCGTCTTGTCCCTGGCCCGCTCGAAAACCGCATGCTCCTCGTCGGTCAAGCGCGCCTGGCGTCCGATCGTCACC
>NZ_JBFUGN010000717.1:0-3247 GCF_056402895.1 Rhizobacter sp. P3_B12
GCAGCAGCACCGCATCGACCAGCAGCGCGAGCGGCGCCCCCACCAGCTTGATCAGCGCGCCGGCCAGCCCCGGCCCGGCCACCTCGGCGCCCGAGGTGGCGAGCGCGTTCTTCGCATGCGCCTCCACCAGCCGCTCGCGCGCCACCACCTGCGTCAGCACGATCTGCGCGGCGGTGCCGGCGGTGGTGTAGACCGTGCCGATCACGAAGGCGACGACGTACATCCACGGCATCGTGAGCCAGCCCATCCACCAGGCGAAGGGCACGCTCGCGACGACCACCGCCAGGCTCGATTCGCCAAGGACGTAGACCGGCAGCTTGCGCACCCGGTCGAGCCAGACCCCGGCCGGCAGCGAGAACAGCACGAAGGGCAGCGTCTCCATCATGGTCAGCAGCCCCATCTGCGTGGGCGAGGCGTGCAGCAGCAGCGCGGCGGTCAGCGGCAGCGCGAGCATCGTGACCTGGCCGCCGAACGAGCTGATCAGGATCGAGGTCCAGAGCCGGCGGTAGGTGGCGTCGTGCAGCAGGTCGCCCACCGGCAGCGCCAGGCGCGCCCGCGCCTGGCGGCGCCAGGCGGCCAACCTCTCCGACAGCCCCGACACCCTCCCTCGCACGAACCGGCGAATCATCGATTCCCTCTCATATTTATGCGGCATTGGTCTCAACCGGAACCGCACAGTGTGCCGCGGTTCGATACCATCCGTCTCTCAAGGAGGTGCACGACATGCAAGCCCTGCAGATCCTTCACCTGGAAGACGACACGCTCGATGCGGACCTGGTGCAGCGCGAGGTCGCGCGGCTCGACATCCGGTCGAACTGGGTCACGGTCGCTTCCAGCGAGCAGTTCTTCGAGGCGATGGAGAACACCCGCTTCGACGCGATCCTCTCCGACAACCGCGTGCCCGGCATCGAGGGCCTGCAGGCGCTCGAGGTCGCGCGGCAGCGCCGGCCCGGCATGCCGTTCATCTTCGTCAGCGGCAACACCGACCCGCGCTGGGCCGAGCACTGCCTGGAGGCCGGCGCCACCGACTACGTCCCGAAGGACCAGCTGTTCCGCCTGCCGAGCGCGCTGCGCCGGCTGCACGATGCACGCGAGGCCGAGCGGCTGGCCCGGCTCACGCGCGGGCGCGCGCTGCTGGTCGACCTGGTGAAGGAGCTGTCGCTCGCGCGCAGCGTCGACACCATCGTGCGCATCGTGCGGCGCGGCGCGCGCCAGTTGAACCAGGCCGACGGCGCCACCGTCGTGATGCGCGACGGCGAGTTCTGCCACTACGTCGACGAGGACGCGATCGGCCCGCTCTGGAAGGGCAGCCGCTTCCCGCTCGGCTCGTGCATCAGCGGCTGGGCCATGCTGAACGGGCAGGCGGTCGCGATCCCCGACATCTACCTCGATCCGCGCATCCCGCACGACGCCTACCGGCCGACCTTCGTGAAGAGCCTGGTGATGGTGCCGATCCGCGCCGAATCGCCGATCGGCGCGATCGGCAACTACTGGGCGAACACGCACGAGGCGACGCCCGACGAGGTGGAGCTGATCCAGGCGCTGGCCGACTGCACCTCGCTCGCGTTCGAGAACGTCGCGGTGTACGAGAACCTGGAGCGCCGCGTGCAGCAGCGCACCGCCGAGCTGCAGGAGGCCAACAGCGAGCTCGAGGCCTTCACCTACTCGGTCTCGCACGACCTGCGCGCGCCGCTGCGCGCGGTGCAGGGCTACAGCGAGATGCTGCTGGCCGACGCCTCGCCGCCGCTGCAGGGCCAGGCGCTGCTGTTCGGGCAGAGCATCCTGGCCTCGGCGCACCGCATGCATGCGCTGATCGAGGACATGCTCAGCCTGTCGAAGGTCACGCGCGCCCAGGTGCGCGTGCAGCCGGTGCACATCGGCGCGATGGCGCGCGACATCCTGACCACGCTGCAGACGGCCTGGCCGCAGCGCAGCGCGCAGGTCGAGCTCGACGCCACGCTGATGGCCGACGGCGACGCCGGCCTGCTGCGGCTCGCGCTCGAGAACCTGCTGTCGAACGCCTGGAAGTTCACCAGCAAGCGCGACGACGCGAAGATCTCGTTCAGCGCCGAGGCGCAGAAGGACGGCCGCCTGGTCTACTGCGTGCGCGACAACGGCGCCGGCTTCGACATGGCCTACGTGCAGCAGCTGTTCGAGCCGTTCCGCCGGCTGCACCGGGAATCGGATTTCCCCGGCACCGGCGTCGGCCTCGCGATCGTGCGCCGCGTGGTGCAGAAGCACGGCGGCGAGATCTGGGTGCACGCCGAGAAGGACAAGGGCGCGAGCTTCTTCTTCACGCTGCCGCGCACCGGCAAGGCGCGCTGACAGCGGTTCAGCGCATCCGCTCCTTCAGCAGCGCGCGCAGCCGCTCGCGCAGCTCGGGCGTCATCTCGCCGAGCGCGCCGCGGCGGTTCGCCGGGATGTGCGCCGCCGCGTCGCGCCCGGCATCGAACACGTAGTGCTCGAAGATCGCGCCCCAGCCGCGGCGCTCCTCGGCGGGCAGCGACTTCAGGCACATCAGCACGTGCAGCAGGCCGTCGAGCGCCGACGGCACCGGGTCGTCGACCGCCAGCGCGCCGCGCCACCAGTAGTTCACCAGCATGTTGAAGCCCGCGAGCGACTCCACATGGTGCCACCACAGCGCCGGGATCAGGATCGCATCGCCCGGCTCGAGCTCGGCCACCTGCGCGGCGGCGACCGCCTCGCGGAAGCGCGGGAAGCGCTCGAAATCGGGCGCCGCGAAGTTCACCAGGCTGATCGGCGTGCCGGTCGGCGCATGGTCGAGCGGGCCGATGTACAGGTTGCCGATCTGCTCCGGCGGGAACAGCGTGAAGCGGCGCCGGCCGGCCACCACGCAGGCGATGTTGCTCGATTCGTCGAAGTGCGCCGGCGTCGTGAGCGCGTTGCCGAGCCAGATGCGCGGCACGATGCGCTGCCCGAGCAGCGGCAGCGGGTTCTCGTCGACGAAGCCGGGCAGGCAGTCGGGGATCGGCGAGCTCTGCACCGCCACCGCCGGCGGGTTCGGGAAGGCCGAGTAGCGCAGCACCTGCTCGAGCACCGTCGACAGCGGCAGCTGGTTGCGCATGAAGTTGAAGCCGCTCATGTCGGCGTTGTAGAACAGCCGCCCGTGCTGGTCGGGCGGCGTCATCACCGCCTGCACCTGGCTGCCGTTGTCGTGGTCGGCCAGGTACTGCGCAAGCGCCAGCGGCGATGCCAGGCCGTGGCGCACCGCGGGCCAGTGCTTCAC
>NZ_JBFUGN010000718.1:0-3233 GCF_056402895.1 Rhizobacter sp. P3_B12
CCTGCAGAAGGCGCTGCCGGAGATCCGAGCCAAGGTTCGATGAGCAGCGCCAGCGGCACCGCCAGCGCGCGTGACCGCCTGGTGCAGGCGATGCCGCCGGTGTTCGTGCTGATCTGGAGCACCGGTTTCATCGTCGCGCGCTATGGCATGCCCTACGCGCCGCCGATCTCGTTCCTGTCGCTGCGCTATGCGCTGTCGGTGCTGAGTTTCGGTCTCTGGATCGCGCTGTCGCGCGCCGCCTGGCCGCGCGGCCGCGCGCAATGGCTGCACCTCGCGGCCTCGGGCGTGCTGATGCATGCCGGCTACCTGGGCGGCGTCTGGGCCGCGGTGAAATCCGGCATGGGGGCCGGCACGATCGCGCTGCTGGTCGGCCTGCAGCCGGTGCTGACGGCGGTGTGGATCAGCAGCACGTCGGCGTCGAGCGATGGCGAAGCCCGTGTCTCGTCGCGCCAGTGGCTCGGGTTGGCGCTGGGCCTGTCGGGCCTGCTGCTCGTCGTCTGGCGCAAGCTGGGGGCCGGCGAGCTGACCGCCTGGAACCTGTCGCTCGCCGCGTTCTCGCTGCTGTGCATCACGTCCGGAACCCTCTACCAGAAGCGCTTCGTCGCGCCCTGTGATGTGCGCACCGCCAACACCGTTCAGCTGCTGGCCGCGCTGGCGGTCAGCCTGCCGATCGCGCTGCTCGAGCGCGAACCGATCGTCTTCCATCCGCACCTGATCGGTGCAATGGCCTGGTCGGTGGTCGGCCTGACGCTGGGCGGCAGTTCGCTGCTGTACCTGCTGATCCAGCGCGGCGCGGCCACGCGCGTGACGAGCCTGCTGTACCTCGTGCCCCCGACCACCGCGCTGATGGCCTGGGCGCTGTTCGGCGAGTCGATCACGCCGGCGATGGTGCTCGGCATGGCGCTCACCGCCGTCGGCGTGGCGCTGGTGGTGCGCTCGCCGGCACCGCCGGCGGCGCCAGCCACGGCGGCGTCGCCAAGGCCTGAATGAGCTGCTGCTGAAGCAGCCGCACGCGGCGCGGCACGCTGCTGTTCGGCGCGCGCGGCGGCAGCACCCAGTGCACATCGGCATCGAGCATCGCCCAGCGCGGCAGCACCTGCTGCAGCCGGCCGCTGCGCAGGTGCTCGTGCACGTCCCACAGCGAGCGCAGCATCAGCCCGTGGCCGGCCAGCGCCCAGTCGCGCACCACCTCGCCGCTGTTGCTCGCGAGCGGGCCGTGCACCCGCACCGTCACGGCAGCACCGCGCGGGGCCAGATCCTGCAGGCGCCAGGCGGCGGGCTGGTCGTCGTTCTCGCTGACGACCAGGCAGGCGTGCTGCGCCAGCTCGTCGAGCGTCTGCGGCACACCCGCACGCTCGAGATAGGCCGGCGCGCCGACGATGATGCGCCGGTTCGACGCGAGCCGGCGCGTGACGACGTTCGGATCGCGCGGCGCCCACAGCCACACCGCGGCATCGAAGCCGGCGGCGCGCAGGTCGGGCAGCTGCTCGCGCAGGTGGAGCTGCACCTGCACCTGCGGGTACGCGGCATGGAACTGCGCCAGCAGCGGCCCGAGCCACGCATGGCCGAAGCCGAACGAGCTGCACAGGCGGATCAGGCCGCGCGGCTCGTCGTGGCGCTCGGTCAGTTGCGCCTGCAGCTGCTCGAAGCCCTGCAGCAGCGGCCGCGCCTGCGCGAGGAAGGCCTCGCCGTGCGGCGTGAGCTGCAGCCGCCGCGTGCTGCGGTGGAACAACCGCAGCCCGAGCCGCGACTCCAGCGCCGCCAGCCGCTTCGACACCGCCGGCGGCGCCAGGTCGAGCTGGCGCGCCGCGGCGGCCAGGCTGCCCAGCTCGGCCGCGCAGCTCACCAGCGCGAGGTCGGAGCGCTCGATCATTGATGCCTCCAGGGAACGAATGGGTTTCCGGATTATTGCTTGCCGACCGTGTGCGAGCGCACCAGAATGCGCCGCATGTTCGAAGGATTCGAGAGCCGGCGTTTCGCCGTCGAAGGGGCCGAGATCCATGCGCGGGTGGGCGGGCAGGGTGCGCCGCTGCTGCTGCTGCACGGCCATCCGCAGACGCATGCGATGTGGCAACGCGTGGTGCCGCAGCTCGCGCAGCGCTTCCGCGTGGTGGCGATGGACCTGCGCGGCTATGGCGACTCGTCGCGGCCCGCACCCGATGACGCCCATGCGATGCACGCCAAGCGGGCGATGGCACGCGATGCGGTCGGCGTGATGGCGCAACTCGGCCACGCGCGCTTCGCGGTGTGCGCGCACGACCGCGGCGCGCGGGTGGCGCACCGCCTGGCGCTGGATCACCCCGGCGCGGTGTCGCGGCTGCTGCTGCTCGACATCGCACCGACGCTTGCGATGTACGAAGGCACGACCGACGCGTTCGCGCGCGCCTACTGGCACTGGTTCACGCTGATCCAGCCGGCGCCGTTGCCGGAGCGCATGATCGGCCACGACCCGGTGTACTACCTGCGCAGCGTGATGGGACGGCGCCATGCGGGACTCGCGGCCTTCGATCCGGCCGCGCTCGCGGAATACGAGCGCTGCATCGCGCTGCCGGGCAGCGTGGCGTCGATCTGCGAGGACTACCGCGCCTCGGCCACCATCGACCTCGACCATGACCGCGCCGATCGCGCGGCCGGGCGGCGCGTCGAGGTGCCACTGCGCGTGCTGTGGGCCGAGCACGGCGCCGTCGGGCGCTGCTTCGACGTGCTCGCGCTGTGGCGCGATGCGGCACGTGAGGTCAGCGGCCGGGCGGTGCCCTGCGGCCACTACATCGCCGAGGAACTGCCCGAGCTGCTGCTCGCCGAGATCAACGATTTCCTGGAGGACTGACCCATGAACGCACCCCACGCGACGCACGAGAAGACCCACCGCATCGCCGTCATTGCCGGCGACGGCATCGGCAAGGAAACCGTGCCCGAGGGCCTGCGCGTGCTCGAGGCGGTGGCCGGCCGCTTCGGCATCGGGCTGCAGTTCGACCACTTCGACTTCGCGAGCTGGGACTGGTACGAGCGCCACGGCCAGATGCTGCCGGACGACTGGAAGCAGCAGATCGGCGGGCATGACGCGATCTTCTTCGGCGCGGTCGGCTGGCCCGAGAAGATCCCCGACCACGTGTCGCTGTGGGGTTCGCTGCTGAAGTTCCGCCGCGAGTTCGACCAGTTCGTGAACCTGCGCCCGGCGCGCCTGATGCCCGGCATCCGCTCGCCGCTGGTGGGCCGCGACGGCAAGCCGCGTG
>NZ_JBFUGN010000719.1:0-3230 GCF_056402895.1 Rhizobacter sp. P3_B12
GCACATGGGTTGCGGAGGGCCAGGCCGTGAGCGATCGCATAGCGAAACACCTGGCCGCAGGTCTGATAGCAGCGTTTTGCAATGTCGAGAGCGCCTCGGGCCTCGATCTTCTTCGCCATGGCAAGGATGTGCGGAGCGAGGATGTCGGCAACCGGCTTGCGCCCCAGCTCGGGGAACACATCGAGCTGCAGGCGCCGTAAAACGTAGTCGGCGTGCCGCGGGCTGCGGGTGCCGCGCCAGTGTTCCCACCAGCTCATGGCCACCACCTCGAATGAGGTGCCAATGGCCACACGGCGGGCCGCCTTCGCGTCCTTCCGCAGTTGAACCGGGTCGTCGCCTTCCTTCAGGGCACCGCGGGCCTTGTCGCGGTCGAGGCGGGCTTGCACCAACGAGACATCGGGATAGGTTCCAAGGGCAAGGCGTTTTTCCTTGCCGGCGAAGTAGTACTTCCAACGCCAGTACTTCGATCCGCTCGGGAGGACTTCCAGGTAGAGGCCACCGGAGTCGGTGTAGCGCTCGCGGGCCTTGGTGTCGGGACAGGTGGCTTTCTTGCAGGCTAGGTCGGTCAGAGGCATGAGAGAGGGGAATCGGGGAATTTGGAGCTGTGCCAGGGGCACAACCTGTTTTGTGCCCCGAATGATTCCCCTGGGACGGCCTGGCTGTCAACGAAGCTCAGCGAACKCCGACGAAACAAAAAAGCCCCGCAAMMCTAGGKTTKGCGGGGCTTTCWCGGYYTTCAGCGAATTTCGCCGAACACTATCCTGGCGGAGTCGGAGGGATTCGAACCCTCGATGCAGGTTTTGCCCACATACTCCCTTAGCAGGGGAGCACCTTCGGCCACTCGGTCACGACTCCGGCGAAGACTGCGATTCTAGCCGCAGTTTTGACGATTTCAGGCGGCGGCCTGCTCCAGATCGAACGCCTTGTGCAGCGCGCGCACCGCCAGCTCCATGTACTTCTCGTCGATCACGACGCTGGTCTTGATCTCGCTGGTGGTGATCATCTGGATGTTGATGCCCTCTTCGCTCAGGCAGCCGAACATCTTGCTCGCCACGCCCACGTGCGAGCGCATGCCGATGCCGACGATGCTCACCTTGCAGATCTTGGTGTCGCCCATCACCTGCGCGGCACCGGTCTTCGGCAGCACGGTGTTCTTCAGCAGCTCCATCGTGCGCGTGTAGTCGTTGCGGTGCACGGTGAACGAGAAGTCGGTCTTCCCTTCGTGCGAGATGTTCTGGATGATCACGTCGACGTCGATGTTCGCGTCGGCCACCGGGCCCAGGATCTGGTACGCGATGCCCGGCTTGTCGGGCACGCCCATCACGGTGATCTTGGCCTCGTCGCGGTTGAACGCGATGCCCGACACAACGGCTTGTTCCATTTTCTCGTCTTCCTCAAAGGTGATCAGGGTGCCCGAGCGCGCTTCCTCGGTGATGTCGATGTCCCACGGCGTGAAGCTCGACAGCACGCGCAGCGGCACGCGGTACTTGCCGGCGAACTCGACCGAGCGGATCTGCAGCACCTTGGAGCCGAGGCTCGCCATCTCGAGCATCTCCTCGAAGCTGATGGTGTGCAGCCGGCGCGCATCGGGAACGATGCGCGGGTCGGYSGTGWAGACGCCGTCGACGTCGGTGTAGATCAGGCATTCGTCGGCCTTCATCGCGGCCGCGACCGCCACCGCCGAGGTGTCCGAGCCGCCCCGGCCGAGCGTCGTGATGTGGCCGTCGGCATCGATGCCCTGGAAGCCGGTGATGACCACCACCTTGCCCTGCGCCAGGTCGGCGCGCACGCGGGCGTCGTCGATGCTCTGGATGCGCGCCTTCGTGTACGAGCTGTCGGTCTGCACCGGCACCTGCCAGCCGGCGTAGCTGACGGCCTGCATGCCTTCGGCCTGCAGCGCGATCGACAGCAGGCCCACCGAGACCTGCTCGCCGGTCGACGCGATCATGTCGAGTTCACGGTCGACCGCGGTGGTCGGCGAGGCCGGCGACAGCTCTTTCGCGAGGCCGAGCAGGCGGTTCGTCTCGCCGCTCATCGCCGAGGGAACGACCACCATCTGGTGGCCGGCGCGGGCCCATTTGGCAACGCGTTTCGCGACGTTGCGAATGCGCTCCGTGCTGCCCATGGAGGTGCCGCCGTACTTGTGAACGATGAGTGCCATGAAAGAGGTCTTGCCGCGAGTGGAGAAAAGGGTCGCGAGTCGATCGCAACCGGGCATTTTAACCGCGCGGAATGCGCCGCCAGGCCAGGCTCACCTGCGCCTGCCCCGGCAAGCCGATCACGCGGGCGTCGATGCCGAGCCCCGGCACGAACAGCAGTTGCCCGCCGCTGTAGACGAGCGGCCCGTCCCGGTCCCACGCCGGCACTGCCGCCGCCTGGTACTGCTTCTTCAGGCTGCGCGGCGGACGGCCCAGGCCTGCCTGGAACTGCTCCCCGCCTTCGCGCGCGCGCAGCACCAGTGCACCCAGCCACGCGAGCGGAATGCCGTCGTGCGTCACGCGCGTCGCGACGAGTTCGCCGCCCCAGCCCGGCAACGCGTGGCGCCCGGCACGGCGGATGCTCAGCGCCGATTCGCGTTCCGGCGTCTCCACAAGGGCTGGCCGTGATGCGACGAAGCCGAGGCGGCTGCGGTGCACGCGCAGCTCGCCGCCGGCCGCCGGCCAGGCGCCCTGGCCGCCCAGTTCCTGCTGCAGCCGCAGCACGAGGCTGGCCGGTGCCGGCTGGCCGATCGACGCGAGCCAGGCCCGCAGCGCGTTCGATTGCCGCGCTTCGCTGAGCGTGCGCCATTCGGTCACGCTGAGGCCACTCGCATCGGCCACGCGTTCGAGATCGATCGCCGCCAGCTCGTCGAGCGCGGCCGCGGCCTGCTGCGCCCAGCGCGCCGACTGCGCGAGCGAGGCCTCGGCCTGCGGGAACGCCTCGACGATCGCCGGCCACGCCGCGAGCCGCAGCCGGTTGCGGGCGAAGCGCTCATCGCTGTTGCTGTCGTCGTCGATGAAGCGCAGCCGGTGCCGGCGCACATAGGCCTCGATCGCTTCGCGCGGCGCATCGAGCCAGGGCCGCTCCCAGACCATGCCGTCGCGCTCGATGCGGCGTGGCATGCCCGCCAGCCCTGCCACACCACCGCCGCGCAGCGCCTGCAGCAGCAGCGTCTCGGCCTGGTCGCGCCGGTGATGGGCCAGCAGCACGAGGCTCGCATGCGCCTCCAGCGCCATCGCGCGCAACGCGTC
>NZ_JBFUGN010000720.1:0-3229 GCF_056402895.1 Rhizobacter sp. P3_B12
GGTGCCAGCCGTCCTGCGGGAACTCGGCGGCCACCGCCAGCGAGCCGCCCGGCGGCAGCAGCTCGGCCAGCTGCTGCAGGCACTCCGGCGGCGCCCGCAGGTGATCGAGCACGTTCAGCGCGAGCACCATGTCGTAGCAGGGGCGCGACATCCCCGGGCCGACCAGCCGGGCCACGCCGGCCCGCGCGGCGCGCCGCTGCAGGAACAGGCGCTTCACCGGATCGATCTCGACCACGTCGGTCGCGATGCCGTTCAGCGCGAGCAGCAGCGCGACATGGCCGGCGCCGGCGCCGTAGTCCAGCGCGTGGCGGGGTGCGAGGCGCAGCAGCTGCCGCGCGATGCCGGCATCGGCCGGCTGCTCCGGGCCGAGCAGGTGCGCCCAGACGTCGTGCACGACGTTGCACAGGCCGACGTAGGCATCGGTGACCGGCTCGTCCCACGGGCGCAGCACCCCGGTGCGGAACTGCGGCAGCGCATCGATCTCGTCGCGCAGCGCGGTCGGCAGCTGCGCGATGAACTCGATCAGCGCATTCGCGCCCTGGTTCGCCACCTCGGCGGGCCCGGCGGCGCGCGCCACCTCGGGCAGGTCGTCGTGGCGCAGCGTGCCGTGCACCAGGCGGCACAGGTGCTCGGCGAAGTCGACGGCCTCGGCCGGCCGGCCCGGCTGCCAGCCGTCGGCAAAGCGTTCGCGCAACGCGTCGAGCGGAATCGGCGCGAGGCTGCGCGCCGCGATGATCTGCCTCAGTTCGTCGAGCATCGTGCGGCCCCCGCTCAACGCACCGGGATGCGGCCGCCGAGCAGGCGCTGCACCGCTGCGCCGTAGGCCGGCAAGGCCGTGGCACCACGCAGCCGCTCGACCAGGTCGACGCGCGCATCGGCCCAGGCGGCCGGGCCGCCGAGCGGCAGGTAGTCGCGCATCGCGTCGAGGTCGGCCGCGTTGCCGGCGAGCGCCTGCAGCAGGTCGAGGTAGCTCGGCATCTTGATGGCGACGCTGGTGTGCAGCGATTCCTCGGTCAGCGCACAGGCATGGTGGAAGGTGCCGCGCGGCAGGTACAGCAGGTCGCCGGGCTCGAGCTCGATCGTCGCGTGCGGCGCCTTGTCGTCGTAGGCCACCGGGCCGCCGTAGCCGACGATCGGGTTGACGTGCCGCTGGTCGGAGACGAACCAGCGCTTGCGGCCGGAGATCTGCAACACGAAGATCTCGCCGCAGTCGTAGTGCGGCGCGAGGCCGGGGTGGTCCTTCTGCGAATAGAACAGGCTGGTCTCGACCTCGGCCGAGAAGGTGTGCGCGAATGCGAGCTTCAGCGCCATCAGCTCGGGGAAGTGCGCTTCCTGGCCGAAGCAGTTGGCGGTGGCGCCGTTCAGCAGCAGCTGGCGCACGCGGTCCAGGCGCGGCGCGCGGGCGACGCGGCCGTCCATGTCGACGTACTCGTGCACCAGGTCTTCGTGCGGCACGAAGCCGCTGTCGATGTACATCTCGGGCAGGCGGCGGTACTGCCACGGCGTGCCGCTCTCGACCAGCCGGCGCAGCGTCGCGGCATCGGCGAGCGATGCGAAGCGGTCGCTGCCGTCGGCCAGGTAGAGCGGCTTGCGGTCCCAGTACTCGGTGCAGAAATGCGCCCAGTCGACCGGGTCGATCACCTGGGCGACCCGGGCCTGGCTGGCACCGAGCAGTTCCGCTGGCGAGGCGCGCTGGTTCATTCGGGGCTCCTTCAGGGTTGGGGTGACCGCGCCGATGGGGCGGCGGACGGGGCGGCGGTTGGGTGGGCCGGGAGGCTGATCGGCGTGTGGGCCGCCAGCCGCGCCTCGACCAGCGGCGTCAGCAGCAGCGCGAGCCGCTCGGCGCCGGCGGGGGACAGGTGGGAATCGCCGTCGAGGTACAGCGGTGCGGTGCCGTCGCCGGCGGGCAGCAGGTGCGTGGCCTGGGTCGCGTCGGGGAAGGGGCTGTCGAGCGTGGCCACGTCGGGCCGCGGCGACGGCAGCGAATGCGCGCGCCATCGCAGGTCGAAGCGGCCCTTCCAGGGCACGACCGCGAAGACCAGGTCGGCCTCGCGCTGGCGGCGCGCGTCGGCGTAGCCGCTCGCGATGCGCTGGTTCAGCACCGTGGCCGCCACCGTCGACTGCGCACTGAAGCCGAGCGGCGTCGGGTGCTCGCTGCGCTGCGAGCGGTCCCACAGCTCGGCGCCGAACTGCACCAGCCGCAGGTTCATCCAGGCGCAGCGCAGGGCCGTGGCCTCGGCACTGAAGGTGGTCACGTAGCCGCAGGTGGCGTGGGCGTTGCGGAAGATGCGGTAGGCGTCCCAGGTGTCGTTCTCTTCGGTGTGCACCACCACCACCGGCTCGGTGGCCGGCAGGCCGGCGAGCGTGGCCAGGTAGTCGGTGGGGCCGAAGCCCGGCACGCCGTGGTTGACGACCTGCACGCCGGCGCCGAGCCGTTGCTGCAGGCGCGCCGCCAGTGTTTCATCGTCGGACAGGCCCCAGCCGAAGACCTGCGAATCGCCGACCAGGTGAACGCGCAGCAGGGCGGCGGCGCCTGGTGCGACGTTGGGTGCGACGTTGGGTATGAACCCGGGCGTGAAGCGATGTCCGGCCGCGTCGGTCGAGACCGTGACCGTGCGGCCGAACTGGTAGGCGAGCGTGTGCAGGCCGCGCGCGAGCCGGTAGCGCGCGATGCCGTCGTTCGGCTCGAACACCTGCGGCGTGAGCGTGGCGCCGCCGAGGCCGATGCGCAGCGCGAATTCGGCCGCGCCCAACACCAGCAGCAACGCGAGCGCGGCCCACGCGAGGCGGCGCGGCCAGCGCCGCCCGGCGACGAGCGGAACGGCCGCGTCAGGAGAGCTTGCCGTGGCCTGCATGCAGGGCCTCCAGGATGGAGCGGGCCAGGATGCGCTGGCCGAGCGGGCTGTAGTGGTGGCTGCCGCGGTCGAACAGCGCGAGCGGATCGACGGCCTTCAGCGCCTCGTGCGGCACGGCCACGCGAAAGCCGCGTGCCTGCAGCTCGGTGGCGATCGCCGATTCCAGCGCATCGAGCCGCGCGACCGCCTGCGGAATGCGGCGCTGCCACGACTCGAACTGGGCCGCCTGCGGGTAGAAGCGGCGGTACTTGTCGAACTCGCTTGCCTGCACCTGGTAGTCGTTCGGCAGCAGCAGCACGACGGTCTCGCGCGCCGGCGGCAGGGCGCGCGCGAGCCGCTCCACCGCCGCCGCGGCGGCGCGCGCGAGCGTCGCG
>NZ_JBFUGN010000721.1:0-3225 GCF_056402895.1 Rhizobacter sp. P3_B12
GGGCTACGAACCCTCAGGCGGCACCGATCTTGCGTGACGGCGCCGATGGACATCGACTTCCGCGAACTCGGCGCCTACGAGCGCTACAAGCTGATGGCCAGCCTGATCGTGCCGCGGCCGATCGCGCTGGTCACCACGCTCGGCGCCGACGGCGTCGTCAACGCCGCGCCGTTCAGCATGTTCAACATGCTCGGCGAAGACCCGCCGCTGGTGTTCATCAGCGTCAACCGCCTGCACGACGGCCGGCTGAAGGACACCGCGGCCAACATCCTGCGCAGCCGCGAGTTCGTCGTGCACCTGACCGACGAGGCGATGAGCGCGCAGATGCACGCCTGCGGCAGCGCGCTGCCGCCGCACCAGAGCGAGCTCGACCATGCCGGGCTCACGGCGCTGCCGTCGCGCTGCGTCGCGCCGCCGCGCATCGCGCAGGCGCCGGTGGCCTTCGAGTGCGTGCTGCACGAGACGCTGGAGACCGACAGCCGCTACGTCTTCCTCGGCCGCATCCTGTGGCTCACGGTGCGCGACGGCCTGGTCGACGCCGAGCGCTGGCGCGTGCGCCTGCAGGACTACCGCCCGGTGGGCCGCTTCGGCGCGAGCTTCTACGTGACGACGAACGAGCGCTTCGCGATCGGCGATGCGCGCGCCAACGCGATCGACGAGCTCTGATCTCAGCGCTGGAAGATCGCCTTCGTCTCGCCGTCGATCGGCGCCGAGGTGTGCTGGTGGACGATCTTCCAGCCGTCGCCCTGCCGGACCAGGGCCATCGTGATGCGGTTGGTCATCGAGCGCAAGGTGGCGCCGCCGGCATCGATCGCGGCGAACGAGACGAAGGCGTGCAGCACGGCGAGGTCCTGCGCCACCCGGGTTCGCACTTCGCTGAAGGCCACGAGGACGCGCTCGTCGCGCAGCGAGCCGAACCAGCCCTGCACCATCTCGCGCCACGGTTGCTGCCCGTCATGGGACCAGCGGTGCCACATGTCGAACACGCGCACGTCGGCAGCGTAGAGCGCCACGAAGGCCTCGACGTCCTTGGCGAGGACGGACTGCGTGTAGCCGTGCAGAAGCTGCCGGATCGCGGCGGGGGTGTCGGTGTCGGTGGCTGAAAGGGTCATCGATTTCTCCTGGCATGAAGAGGTGGGTCTGCAGACGACGATCGACGCGGTGCGAAATCGACAACGGGCTCATCCCGGCGGCGACGCCTTCAGCACCTCGACGACGAACTCGATGAAGGCGCGCACCTTGGCCGCGGGCCATTGGCGCGACGGGTAGAGCGCATACAGCGGGAAGCGCTCATCGGGCCAGTCGGGGAACAGGTCGACGAGTTGGCCGCGGTCGAGCTGCGCCTGGATGCCGATCGCCTTGATCTGCGCGATGCCGGTGCCGGCCAGGCAGGTCGCGAGCAGCGTGCCGGGGTCGGTCAGCATCAGGCGGCCGGCGGTCGGCACCTTCAGGTGCTTGCGGCCGCGCAGGAATTCCCACGCAAACGGCTGGCCGGTGGCCATGTCGCGCACCTGGATGCAGGCGTGCTGCGCCAGGTCGCCGGGCGTGGCCGGGCGGCCGTGCTGCTTCAGGTAGGCCGGTGACGCGACCGTGACGATGCGGCTCTCGAGCAGCTTGCGCGCCACCAGCGACGAGCTCGGCGGCTCGCCGAAGCGCACCGCGATGTCGAAGCCCTCGCCGACCAGGTCGCCGAGCTGCTCGCGGGCGATCAGCTCCAGCGTGAGGTCGGGGTGCAGCGCGAGGAAGCGCGGCAGGTGCGGCGCCAGCAGCAGGCGCGAGGTGAACGCATCGGTGTTGACGCGCAGCCGGCCCTGCACGGTGCCCGACGAGCTGGTGGCGTGCGTCACCGCGTCTTCGATGCCGAGCACCAGCGGGTTGATGTCGGCATAGAGCCGGCGGCCTTCGTCGGTGAGGTTCAGCGAGCGGGTCGTGCGCTCGAGCAGGCGCACGCCGATGCGCGCCTCCAGCCGCGCGACGGCCCGGCTGACGCCGGACGGCGTCATGCCCAGGGCCTCGGCGGCGCGCACGAAGCTGCCGCCTTCGATCACCGCGGCCAGCACGCCGACGTTGGAGAGCAGGCGGCCATCGAGTGCCATCGTTCGCTCAATTCATGATTCAGTGTCAGCAATGATATGCCTGAGGCTGCCTTTACTCAAAGGGTGCCGCTTCCTACGATTCGCCTCCTGATTGACGCAAGTCGAAACAACGAAAGGAAGTCTTCATGCATGCCATCACCGGAATCACGGGCCAGGTCGGCGGCGCGGCCGCACGCGAGCTGCTGGCGCGGGGCGAGCGGGTGCGCGCCGTCGTGCGCGATGCCGAGAAGGGGCGCGCCTGGGCGGCGCTCGGCTGCGAGGTCGCGATCGCCACGCTGGACGATGCCGCGGCGCTGGCGCGGGCCTTCGACGGCGCCACGAGCGTGTTCGTGGTGCCGCCGCCGGTGTTCGACCCGGCGCCGGGCTTTCCCGAGGCGCGGGCCACCGCCGCGGCCCTCGACCAGGCGCTGCGCGCCGCGCGGCCGGCGCGGGTGGTGTGCCTGTCGACGATCGGTGCGCAGGCGGCGCAACCGAACCTGCTGAGCCAGCACACGCTGATGGAGGAGGTGTGGTCGGCGCTGCCGCTGGACGTGACGATCCTGCGCCCGGCGTGGTTCATCGAGAACCTGCGCTGGGACATCGACGCGGCGCGCTCGCAGGGCGTGATCCCGGCGTTCCTGCAGCCGCTGGAGCGGCCGGTGCCGATGGTGGCCGCAGCCGACGTGGGGCGTGTCGCGGCGCGCCTGCTGACGGAGAAGGGTGCCGGGCAGCGCATCGTCGAGCTCGAGGGCCCGGCGCCGGTCAGCCCGGACGACATCGCTGCTGCGTTGGCGCAGGCGCTCGGCCGGCCGGTGCGCGCCGAGGCGGTGCCGCGCGACAGCTGGGAAGCGCTGTTTCGCAGCCAGGGCATGCGCCACCCGCAGCCGCGCATGCGGATGATCGACGGCTTCAACGAAGGCTGGATCCGGTTCGCGGGCGGCGAGGCGGTGCCGATGCAGGGCACGACCGGCCTCGCGAGCGTTGTCGAGCAACTCGTGGGGTGATCGCCACGCGCGGGCGGGCGGGTCGCAGAATCGGCGCATGAGTGTCGATGACTGCACCCGCCGCGAGTGGCTGGCCGGCCTGGCGGCCGGTGCGATGGTGAGCGCCGCGCCGGCCCGTGCTGCCGCGGCGCTCGAACGCCGCATCC
>NZ_JBFUGN010000722.1:0-3220 GCF_056402895.1 Rhizobacter sp. P3_B12
GTAGGTGTCCTGGTTCCACGACAKGCTCCCGTCGGCCCAGGTGTACCTGACGGTGGTGGAGCCGCTGTAGGAATTCGGCGTGAGCCACTGGCCGACCGTGCCCGGCAGCGAAGCCCCGCTGCCCGACAGGCCGACGATGGGATCGAGCTGGAACTCGGCGGAGGACTCGTGGGCCTGGACCGTGGCGGCCATGCCCGTCGAGATCAGCAAGGCGAACAATGCGGATGTCTTCATCACACTCTCCCGTGCGTGGAACGCAGTCACCGAGGCGGCCCGGATGCCCTCCTCGGGAAAACCTGCCGACCCGATTGCCGATGAAGGCAGAGAGACGTGTCAGAACTGCAAGGCTCCGGCGTCACGTTCAATGCCACGTTGTGCTTGCCGGCAGCAAGCAATCGGCATTCCTGCCGACCGTTATCTGGCGCGGCGCGGTCGTCCCGTGGGCACGGGGTCAGGGCGTTCGTGGGCGTGTCGTTCTGAGCCGAAGCGCCCCCGGCAACGGCACCGACCGCTTCAGCACTGTCTCCCCCAGCCACGCCGCCGAGCGCGCGGCGCGTGCCGCCACCATCGGCAGCGGCATCTGCTGGTAGTCGTCATTGAACACCTCGAAGCTGTAGTCGCCACGGTAGCCCAGCCGGTCCAGCCGCAGCACCATCTCGGCGGCCTGCCGGCTGTGCGCACCTTCGCCGGGGAACACGCGGAAGTGGCGCGCGGTGTCGATGCGCTCTTCGACCGAGCGGATCTCGTTCCACATGAAGTCGGCGAGCTGCACCAGGAAGATCCGCTGCGGATCGACCTCGTCCAGCGAGTCCAGCGAGGTCTGCATCGCGAACGCGTGGAACGAGTCGAGCGCCAGTCCGAGGTTGGGCATGTCGGCGCGGCAGACCACGTCCCACGCGACCGGGAACTCGTTGATCGTGCGCCCCCATGACAGCGCCTCGAACGCGATGCGGATGCCGAACGGCACCGCCATCACCGCGAGCCGGCGCAGGTCGCGCGCGATGTCGTCGAGGTCGCTGCTCGCATGCGTCGAGGTCGACGAGCACACCAGCAGCACGCGCGAGCCGACCGCCGCGCACAGCGCCATCATCGAGCGCGCGATGTCGATCTTGTACTCGCGCAGGCCGCCGGGCAGGCCCTCGAAGTCGCGCAGCACCTGGAAGCCGGTGACGCGCAGCCCGCTGTCGCGCACCGCCTGCACCGCGGCGTCGACGCCGGCCGGGTGGCCGACGAGGTCGCGTGCCGACAGCATCACCTGGGTGAAGCCCGCGGCCTTCATGGCTTGCAGCTTGTCGGGCAGGCTGCCGGCCAGCGAAATGGTGTCCATGCCGAAGTCGTCGACGTTGCCGGTGAACTGGCTCATCGTCGTCTCCTCACGGCGCGTCGCCGGGCCGGTCGTGCACCAGCTCGAAGCTCACGCTGCCGAGCTCGCTGCGCGTCAGCGCGCCGCGCGGTCCCGGTGCGGCGGCGGGCGTCTCGTTGAACAGCACGCCACGGGCACGCAATGCCGCCACGCTGGCCGGCACATCGGGTGCACCGAGGCCGATGCGGGCCAGGTACTCCGCGCCGTCGACGTCGAACGACTCGGCCTCGGGCTCGATCAGCTGCAGGTAGAAGCTGCCGCACGGGCTGCGCAGCACGTGGCCCTTGGGCAGGATGCCGAAGCGCAGCGCATCGGACAGCGGGCGAAAGCCGAACAGCTCGGCGTAGAACGCGATCCAGTCCTCGTAGCGGTCGACGCCGATGTACTGCACCGCGCCGAAGAAGTGCAGCCCGGTCAGTGCCGGCGGATGCGGGTCGACGCCGGGGATCGGCACGAAGTCCACGTCGTAGATCGAGAACTCGCGGTGGCGGTCGACGAAGTAGATGCGGCTGCTGCCCACGCCGTGGATCGCCGGGATGTTGAGCTCCATCACCGCCACCTGCGTCGGCACGGCCCAGGCGCCGCGCTCCAGCGCCTGCTGCAGCGCGCTGGCCGCATCGCGCACGCGCAGCGCGATCGCCGCGATGACCGGTGCCGGGTTCTCGCCTTGCAGCCCGGCGGTCTCCGGCGCATGCGCATTGACGATGACGTTCATGCCGCCCTGGCGGTACAGCAGCACCTCGCGCGAGCGGTGCCGGGCGACCGGGTGGAATCCCATCGATTCCAGCACCTGCCCGAGCGCCTGCGGCCGGGTGGTGGCGTACTCGATGAACTCGATGCCTTCCATGCCGAGCGGGTTGGCCGGCAGGCCGACGCCTTCGCGTTGTGCGGTGGTGTCCATCGAATCCTCCTGGTGTCAGGCGACGGCGGCGGTGGTGCCGATCGCGTGGGCGCCGCCGAGAAACAGCCGCTCGATGTGCGGATCGGCGAGCAGTTCGCTTGCCGGGCGGTGCAGCACCTGGCGGCCGGATTCGAGCGCGATCGCCTCGTCGGCCACTTTCAGGGCGCTCTTCACGTTCTGCTCGACCATCAGCACGGTGGTGCCTTGGGCGGCGAGCTCGCGCAGCAGCATGAACACGTCGGCCACGACGATCGGCGAGAGCCCGATCGATGGCTCGTCGATCAGCAGCACGCGCGGGCGCAGCAGCAGGGCGCGGGCGATCTCCAGCTGCTTCTGCTCGCCGCCGGACAGGGCAGAGGCCTGGCTGTGGAGGCGCTGCTGCACGCGGGGGAAGCGGGCCAGCACCTCGGGGATGCGCGCATGCGTGGTCTTCGTGCCGAGCGTGATGCCGCCGAGCTCGAGGTTCTGCCACACGGTGAGCTGGCCGAACAGGTTGCGGCCCTGCGGCACGAAGGCGATGCCGTGCTGGAGCAGCAGGTCCTTGGGACCGGTGCCGGTGATGTCGTTGCCATCGAGCCGGATGCGGCCCTGGCGCACTTTCAGCAGGCCGAACAGTGTCTTCAGCACCGTCGATTTGCCGGCGCCGTTGGGGCCGAGCAGCAGCGTGATCTTGCCTTTGCGGGCCTGCAGGCTGAGCTTGTTCAGGATCATGAACTCGCCGTAGCCGGCGATGACCTCGTCGAACTCGATGGCTGTCGCGTTCATATCGTTCGGTGGTCTTGGTACGGCGCGGCGCGGCGGGTGAGGGAATGGGCTGGGGGCTCATGCCGAGGCGGTCGTCGCCCCAGGGGGCGCCGACTCCACGAAGAAGCTCGGCTTCGGGGGTGCATCGCCAAACTCCCGCCACTCACTTCGTTCGTTGTGGTCAAACAGTGGCGATGAGTCAGTCTACGAAG
>NZ_JBFUGN010000723.1:0-3220 GCF_056402895.1 Rhizobacter sp. P3_B12
GGTCAGCGAGATGGGCGCGGCCTACCCGAAGCTCGYCGCCGACCAGCAGCACATCACCGACACGCTGAAGGCCGAGGAAGTGCGCTTCTTCGAGACGCTGGCCAACGGCATGGAGATCCTCGACGCGGCGCTGGCCGGCGGCCAGAAGACGCTGCCGGGCGATGTCGCCTTCAAGCTGCACGACACCTACGGCTTTCCGCTCGACCTGACGCAGGACGTCTGCCGCGAGCGCGGCGTGGAGGTCGACGAGGTCGGCTTCGGTGCGGCGATGGAGCAGCAGAAGGCGGCCGGCCGCGCGGCGGGCAAGTTCAAGATGGCGCGCGCGGTCGAGTACACCGGCGCCGGCCATGCATTCACCGGCTACGAGCACCTCGAAGAGAAGGCGGTCGTCGCTGCGCTCTATCAAGAAGGCAGCCCGGTGCAGCAGCTGCTCGAAGGCCAGACCGGCATCGTCGTGCTGAGCGTGACGCCGTTCTACGCCGAGAGCGGCGGCCAGGTCGGCGACCAGGGCTCGCTGAGTGCCGAGGGCACGCTGTTCGGCGTGCAGGACACCCAGAAGATCAAGGCCGACGTGTTCGGCCACCACGGCGTGATGAGCCAGGGCAAGCTGTCGGTGGGCGACACCGTCACCGCCCGCGTCGACGGCGACCTGCGCGCCGCCACCGTGCGCAACCACAGCGCCACCCACCTGATGCACAAGGCGCTGCGCGAGGTGCTGGGCACGCACGTGCAGCAGAAGGGCTCGCTGGTCGATGCCGAGAAGACGCGCTTCGACTTCGCGCACAACGCCCCCGTCACGCCGCAGCAGATCGCCGAGATCGAGCGCCGCGTCAATGCCGAGATCCTCGCCAACGCGGCCACCCAGGCGCGCGTGATGGACATCGAATCGGCCCAGAAGACCGGCGCGATGATGCTGTTCGGCGAGAAGTACGGCGAGACCGTGCGCGTGCTCGACATCGGCAGCAGCCGCGAGCTGTGCGGCGGCACGCACGTGCACCGCACCGGTGACATCGGCCTCTTCAAGGTGGTGGCCGAGAGCGGCGTGGCGGCCGGCGTGCGCCGCATCGAGGCGGTGACCGGCGCGAACGCGCTGACCTACCTGCAGGCGCTCGAAGGCACGGTGCACCAGCTGGCCGCGACGCTGAAGGCCGCGCCCACCGAGGTGCCGCAGCGCCTGGCGCAGGTGCTGGAGCAGGTGCGCGCGCTGGAGAAGGAGCTCGGCACCGTGAAGGGCAAGCTCGCGTCGTCGCAGGGCGATGAACTGGTCGGCCAGGCGGTCGACGTGAAGGGCCTGAAGGTGCTGGCCGCGCGCCTGGAAGGCGCCGACGCGAAGACGCTGCGCGAGACGCTGGGCAAGCTGAAGGACAAGCTGAAGACCGCGGTCATCGTGCTGGCGGCGGTCGACGGCGACAAGGTGCAGCTGGCCGCCGGCGTCACCGCCGACAGCGTCGGCAAGCTCAAGGCCGGCGAGCTGGTCAACTTCGTCGCGCAGCAGGTCGGCGGCAAGGGCGGCGGCAAGGCCGACATGGCGATGGCCGGCGGCACCGACGCGTCGCAGCTGCCGCAGGCGCTGGCCTCGGTGCAGGGCTGGGTCGCCGGCAAGCTGTAGGCATGTGGCAGGTGCGGTTGTGCCGTCGTGAAGACGAGGCGGCGCTGATCGCGCTGTGGCAGGCGTGCGGGCTGACGCGGCCGTGGAACGACCCGGCCAAGGACATCGCCCGCAAGTTCGCCGAGCAGCCCGAGCTGTTCGCCGTGGCCGAGAGCGATGGTGAACTGGTCGGCAGCGTGATGGCCGGCTACGAGGGCCACCGCGGCTGGATCAACTACCTGGCCGTCACGCCCCAGCTGCAGCGCGGCGGCCTCGGCCGCGCGCTGATGGACTGGGCCGAGCTGAAGCTGCGCGAGCGCGGCTGCCCGAAGATCAACCTGCAGATCCGCCGTGGCAACACCGCGGTGATCGCGTTCTACGAGAGCCTCGGGTTCGCGGAAGATGACGCGATGAGCATGGGCAAGCGCCTGGAGCGCGACGACTGACGGCGGCGATCGGCGGGACCGACAGGGACATTTGACCTTCGGACAGACCCTGTTGCAGCGGACCGCCGCACGACCGATAAGGAAGAGGCCGATGCGCGATGTGCGCAGGCCATCCTTGTCAGGAGGTGCGTCATGTCCCATCCGAGCCTGCCCGGCCCGGCCCGCTGCGGCCGAGGCGTTCTGAGGGCATTGGCGGCGGCCCTCGTGCTGTGCGCCGGCAGCATGGCGTGGGGCCAGTCGCCGAAACCGGGCCTGTCGCAGGGCCAGGCCGTGGCCGAGGCGAAGGCGGTGGTCGACCTCGCCATCCGCTGTGGCAGCGAGCCGCGTGTCGACGCCGGACCGCCCGCCGTGCCCGGCAAGACGATCGCGCTGGTGATCGAGGACCTGCGCAACGGCGGCGTGCTGGCCGCCTCGCTCGGCCTGCGCGAGGCGGCCGCGGTGATCGGCTGGAACGTCAAGGTCTTCGACCTCGGTGGCATCGTCGCCAAGCGCGACAAGGTGATGCAGGACGTGATGGCCTTCGGCCCCGACGGCATCGCGCTGATGGGCGGGCTCACGCTCGAAGGCTCGGCGACCAAGGGCTACGGCCCGTACGACCTGACGCCGTTCGAGCGGCGCGGCATCGTGCTCGTCAGCTGGCATGCCAACCCGTGGCCCGGCCCGATCGCCGGCACGCCGGTGCGCACCAACGTGACCAGCGATCCGCTGCTGGTGGCCCGCATGGCCGCCTCGAAGGCGATCCTGGAGTCCGGTGGCCGGGCCGGCGTCGTGATCTTCACCGACTCGAAGCTGCAGATGGCGATGACCAAGTCGAATGCGATGGCCGAGGTGATCCGCGCCTGCAAGGAGTGCCAGGTGCTCGAGATGATGGACATCGGCATGGAGGAGACCGGGGCCCGCATGGCCGGCGTCACCGCCGAGCTGCTGAAGCGCCACGGCAGGCGCTGGACGCATGCGCTGGCGCCCAACGACATCTACTTCGACCACATGGTGCCGACGCTGATCACCGCGCAGCAGGGGGCCGATGGCGTGCGGCTGATCTCCGGCGGCGACGGCAGTTCGTCGGCCTTCCTGCGCATCGCGGCGAAATCCTTCCAGACCGCGACGGCCGCCGATCCGCTGAACCAGCAGGGCTGGCAGACGATCGACGAACTGAACCGCCTGTTCGCGCGCGCGGCGACGAGCG
>NZ_JBFUGN010000724.1:0-3216 GCF_056402895.1 Rhizobacter sp. P3_B12
GTGTAGGCGGCCGGCGCGGTGAACGTGATGCCTTGCGCGCCGAGCGCCGATTCCGCATCGCGGCGCACCGGCTGCCAGGTGGAGGCGGCATCGATGCGGCCGCGCGCCAGCTCGTCGGCGAGGCGGCCGGGCGGCAGGTCGACCAGCGTCACGCCATTGCGCGGCAACCGGTGGCGGATCAGCAGGGCCGACAGGAAGTAGTCGGCGCTGGTGCCGCGCGGCACGCCGACGCGCTTGCCGACCAGGTCGGCCGGTGCCGCGATGCCGCGATCGCGCCGCGCGACCACCGCCATCTCGTCGGAGACGTTCAGCATGCTCGCGAGGATGCTCATCGGCTGGCCGTCGAGCACCGCGGTGACGAAGGGCACCTCGGCCGCCGTGGCGAGGTCGACCTCGCCGCGCCCGAGCAGGTCGAGCGCCATCTTGCCGTGGCTGACCGGCACGATGCTGACGTCGAGGCCTTCGTCGCGCAGATAATCCTTCTCGGCCGCCAGCATCAGCAACGCGGCGTGCGGCGTGCTGGACAGCGCGAGGCGAACGGCCATCGCGGCCGGGCGATGTGCCTGCGTCGTGCGGTATCGCCAGGTCATCGACACGGTCACGAGGCCCACGGCCAGCGCGACGGCGGCAATCACCAGCGGCAGGCGGCCCATGCCTTTCGATGGCGCTGCAACTTCTGGTGAGTTCATCAGCCCCTCCCCTCACACTGAGGATTGCAGTGCAATTCGAGCCAAGCGTACGATTGAAGAACAATAGTTGCAATAGGGATTCGATGGCGCGCACGCCGGTAGTTCACGGAGAACCGCAGCAATCGGAGCAGCGGCCATCGGACAGACGCCCCCCATTCCTCGTGATGGCGCACCACCGTTCGGGCTCGAACTTCCTGAACGACGTTCTGCAATCCTGCGCCGGCATCGAATGCCTGAACGAGCCGCTGTCGATGCACACGCGCTTCTTCCGCGAGCACGACCTGGTGCCGTGGGGCGCCGACGACCACGACCCCGCGCTGCTGCACGCCAGCCTGCGCGACGACGAGACGGTGCGCAGTTTCCTGCTGGAGCTGAAGGACTACCTCGGGCAATCGCGCCGCGGCCGCGTGATCGGCTTCAAGGACACCTGCCTGTTCGGCAAGCTCGGCTGGTTGAAGGCCTTCCTGCCGGAGCTGCGCGTGATCTTCCTGCGGCGCGATCCGCGGGCCATCGTCTCGTCGGTGCTGCGCAGCAAGCTGACGACGCTGTGGAGCTACTCCGAGCTCGTCACCGGCGCGTTCATGCGCGAGGTTCCGGGTTATGTGAGCCGGGTCGCGCGCGCCGATACGGCGATGCGCACGACCGAGGTGGTCGCGATGAGCGTGGCGCTGCGCTACGAGCTCGCGCGGCGCTGCCTGCATCACTTCGAGCACCTGAGCGTGGAGCTGGCCGACATTTCGCGCGAGCCGGCACGGGTGGTGGGGGAGCTGGTGTCCTTCCTCGGCGCCGAGGCGGCCGGCGATGCCGCGGCCTTCATCCAGACGCGGCAGGCCGAGACGCGCGGCGGGCTGTTCTCGTCGTACCGGTCGCTGGATGACGTGGAGAATGGCTGGCGGGAACACCTGGGCGAGGCGCAGCTGGCGCTGATCGACGAGGTGCAGGAGGCGGTGAGAACACAAGCACGATGATCGAGCAGTACCTCAACGACGCGGTCGGCTTCACGGTGGCATCCGGCCCGCTGGCGGGGCGGCGCCTGCGCGTCGCCCGCACGCTGCTGACCTGCCGCGTGGCCGCCGAGATCCTCAACGAGATGCAGATGCCGCCCGAGACCGGCGAGGGCTACCGGTTCGTCAACGTCTGCAACCCGCGCAACCCGCTGGCCTTCGACCGCGACGGGGTCGGCTGGCATTGCCGCCCCGCGCTGGACGAGCATCCCGTCTTCGGACTGAACTGGGCGGCGGCCGGCCTGATCTGCGCGCACCTGGGGGCCCGCCTGCCGTGGGCGGCGGAGTGGGAGGCGGTGGCATCGAACAACGATCCGCTGCGGGTCTACCCGTGGGGGGATGCGCCGCCGAGCCCGGTGTTGGCGAATTTCGACGAGCATTTCGGCGGCACCAGCGTGGTCGGCAGTTTTCCGCCGTCGGAGCTCGGGCTGTTCGACCTGGCCGGCAACCTGGGCGAGTGGTGCCAGGACCTGCACGACCGCGATGCCGGCCAGCCGATGGAGCGGGTGGTGAAGGGCGGGGCGTGGAGCAAGGATGCGGGCCACCTGCGGATCCGCGCGAGCCGCGGCAAGTGGGGGCGCCTGGGCACGACGACGATCGGCCTGCGGCCGGTCTGGGACGATCCGGGGCGAATCGAGGGCGAATCAAGATGACGACAGAGCGGACGAAGCTGGTGATCTTCGACCTGGACGACACGCTGATCGACTTCGCGTCGACGCGCCTGGTCGCGCACGGGTTGCTCGCCGAGGTGCTGGTCGACGAAGGCATTGCCGCGGCGCCGTTCCTGCAGGCCTGCGGCGAGGTCGACCGGCCGTTGTTCGTCCAGTTCGAGCAGGGCCGGCTGACGCGCCAGGAGTACCGGATGCGGCGTTTTGCCGACCCGTTCGACCGCCTCGGCCTGGTGCCGCGCGAGGGGCTGGTGGCGCAGCTGAACCGCGTGTTCATGGACTGCGTGAACGACAGCCCGAAGCTGTACGACGATGCGTGGCCGACGCTCGAGCGCCTGCGCCGCGACGGCCTGCGGCTGGCCATCCTGACCAACGGCCCGGCCGACGGGCAGCGCCGCAAGCTGGCCGCGACCGGGTTGGGCGACGCGGTGGACCATGTCGCGATCGGCGAGGAGGCTGGCGTCAGCAAGCCGCATCCGCAGGCCTACCTGCGGGTTGCCGGGCACCTGGGCATGGCGCCGGGCGAGTGCCTGATGGTCGGCGATTCGCCGACGCTCGACTACGAGGGCGCGATGGCGGCCGGGCTGCAGGCGCTGCTGCTGGACCGGGCTGGCGCGCATGGGGCCACGGGGCAGCGCAGCGTGCGGGATCTGCATGGGGTGCGGGTCGACGGCGCACAGGGTTGACGCTTTTGTTTCCGGCGCGTGGGCGGGGCGGCCGGGGGCAGGCTGTGGGGGCTCAGCTGGAGCGGTCGGCCCTGGCGGGCCGACTGCACGAAGAAGATCGGCTTCGGGGGTGCATCGGCAAACTCCCGTCACTCACTTCGTTCGTTGTGGTCAAACACAGCCGATGAGT
>NZ_JBFUGN010000725.1:0-3214 GCF_056402895.1 Rhizobacter sp. P3_B12
AGGCCCGGTAACGGTCGCCGAACTGCGCGACCAGGTCGCGCTCCTCGAACCAGATGCCGATCAGGATGTAGCCCGTCGTGGCCACCGCGAACAGCAGGTGGCCGGCCGTCATCACCGGCGTGGCCCAGAAGCCCAGCAGGAAGCCGAGGTAGATCGGGTGGCGCACGTGCCGGTAGAACAGCGGCGTCCTGAAGACCGGTGCGGGGATCTCGCGCCCCCGCCAGCCTGCCAGAACCTGGCGCAGACCGAACAGCTCGAAGTGGTTGATCRGGCAGGTGCTGATCAGCAGCATCGCCCAGCCGAGCCAGAACACCGCCTGCAGCGCGATGCGCCCGGCTGGATCGGCGACCGACCACACCACCGGCTGCGCGATCGGCCGCCACTGCCACAGCAGCAGCGCCAGCACCACGGTGGCCGCCAGCACGAAGCTGCTGCGCTCGACCGGCTCGGGCACGATGCGCGTCCACCAGCGCTTGAAGCCACGGCGCGCCATCACGCTGTGCTGCACCGCGAACAGGCCGAGCAGCAGCAGGTTGACGACCACCGCCTCGGCCAGCGGCACCGCGCTGCCGCTGTCGATGTCCTTCGGCACGGCCACGCCGCCGACGAAGCCGATCGCATAGGTGAAGGTCGCAAGAAAGAACACGTAGACGGCAACGCCGTAGAGAACCCCGAAGAAGGCCATGGCTGAAACTCCCAAGAGATGCCGGCGAGCTAGCGTGCCCACCAGCGGTTGTCGAGCACCTGCGCAATGCGCAGCGCCGCACGCGCTGCGCCATCCATCTCCACCGGCCGGTAGCGCACCGGTTCGTGCATCGCGGCCAGGGCGCGCTCGGCCAGCGTGTCGGGATCGAGCGTCGCGTAGTCGAGCGAGCGATCGGCTCCGTAGTTGGCCAGCCGGCAGCGCACGTGCACGCACTGCTCGAAGTGGCGCTGCAGCGGAAAGCTCAGGAACGGCCGGCGCGTCGCCACCAGTTCCATGCATGTCGACAACCCTCCCTGCACCAGCGCCAGGTCGCAGCACGCGAGGTGCTCGTACAGCTTGTGCACGTAGGGCCGGATCTCCAGCCCGTCGAGCTGCGGGAAATCGTCGGTGGCCAGGCGCGGGCCGGCCACGACGATCAGCCGCAGCTCCGGCAGCGCACGCTTCATGCGCGGGAAGGCCTGCACGATGCGCCGCAGCAGTGGCCGGCCGACGGCGGTGCCGCCGACGGTGGCGATCGCGATCTTCTCGTCGCGGCGATAGCCATGCAGCGCACGCAGCCGCTCGGTGTCGGCCAGCGCCGCCGGATCGAAGGGCAGCGCGTAGCCGCAGTAGCTGAAGTTGCGGTCGGTCCAGTCGCGGATGCCGGGCAGGCCCGGGCCGAAGGGGGCCTCGGTGACGTCGTCGCGGTTGCCGACGAACAGCGCCGCATCGCGGATGCCGGGGTAGCGTGCGACATGCTCCAGGTCGTCGGCATTGCGGTCGGCGCACAGCAGGGCCTCGCGCTCGTTGCCCGGCTCCATCGGCAGGCAGCCGACGAAGTCGGTCAGGAAGACGAAGGGCTGGCGCTTCAGCTCCGGGTTCTCGTGGTAGTGGTAGTCGACCTCCCAGGCCTCGTCGCCGACCACGATGTCGTAGTGCTCGGACTCCACCAGGTCGATGAAGGTCATGAAGTTGCGCGTCATGATCTCGTCCATCGTGCGCAGCGCGAAGAAGACCGACAGGTCGTGCTCGCCGGCCTGCTGCTCGAAATGCCGGCTTTCGTTGGCCAGGCGCTGCGTGACGGGATGCAGCCGCTCGCCCTCCTGCGCGAGGTAGCGGGCCGCCGGATCGACGGTGAACCAGTCGATGTCGAGATCGGGTTGCAGCGTGCGCAGCGAACGCGCGATCGCCAGGTCGCGCTGCACATGGCCGAGGCCGATCGCGCTGGAGATGAAGAGCGCCCGGCGCCGGCGCTTCATCGCGCGCACCCAGGTCGCGCGGCGCGGCGCGCCGCCGATGAAGTCGCGCACGCTGCGGTTGAAGAGCACCGGGTCGCGCACCGCCGTGACATGCCCGCCGCCCTGCACGGTCAGCAGGCGCGAGCCCGGCACCAGCGCATGGATCGCCTTGCCCTGCGCGTACATCACGCGGTGGTCGTCGTCGCCGTGGATCACCAGCGTCGGGCAGGCCACGCGGCGCGCCAGTTCCCGCACGTCGTTGCCCTTCCAGGCCTTGCGCACCATGTTGATGATGTCGCCGCTGGTGGCCCGGGCGTAGCCGACGCCGTCGTCGAAGGGCTTGCTCGAATGCGGCTCGCTGAAGAGGCTGGCCATGAACGCATCGATGTAGCCCGGCCAGTCGTCGCGCGTCTGGTCGGCCTCGGCCTGCACCCGGCGCGCGATCKCGTCGGTGTCGACCAGCGATTCCGCGAAACCGCCGGCGATCACGAGGTGGCTGACGCGCTGCGGCTGCTCGGCCGCGACCCGCAGCACCGTCATCGCCGCGCACGAGATGCCGACCAGCGCGGCACGCTCGGTGCCGGCCGTGGCGTCGAGCACGGCGACGAAGTCGTCGTGGAAGATGTCGAAGCTGTAGGCGTCCTGGGTGGCCGGGCGGTACGAGCGGCCGTTGCCGCGCCCGTCCATCGTGATGACCCGGAAGTGCTGCGACAGGTACGGCACCGTGGCCTTCAGCATCTCGCTGTGCACCATCTGGATGGGCGGCGCGAAGGCGATCCACGGGCCGCTGTCGCCCMACACCGCGTACCAGATGCGCACGCCGTCGCGGTCGACGAGCCCCTGGCGGGCCGGCTCGATGCTGGCGTAGGGGCTGCTGCTAGCGTCCATCGCCCTGCCCTGCCGCGCGGGCGTCGAGCGATTCGAGCAGCTTCTGCACCGCATCGAGCGCCGCCCGGTGCTGCGCCCGTTCGTGCTTCACGCCGAGCAGGTCGGCGAATTCCATGCCGAGCCAGAACTCCGAGATCCAGCAGGCGATGACGTCGGCCGTGAACGGCGCCGGCAGCGTCACCCCGGCCGCCGCGAGTGCCGCCACCGCCTCGCGCACCACGTCGCGCACCAGCTGCTTCCAGGCCAGCAGCCGCGGCAGGAACTTCTCGCGCAGGCCGGCGTTCGAGAGGCTCGCCGCCCACAGCTCGGCCTGCACGCGCACGAAGCCGGACGAGAGGTCGTTGTCGTAGAAGCGCCGCGCCTCGGCCCACTTGCGGGCGTAGCCGCCGGGGCCGGCATACAT
>NZ_JBFUGN010000726.1:0-3212 GCF_056402895.1 Rhizobacter sp. P3_B12
GCCATGCTGCGACGCAGATCGCGCGCGTCACGCGCCGATCGGGCTGGGCCGAGGCCGCGGTGCAGGCCGKGATCGACCAGCAGGCCAGCCGCGAGGCACGCCGTGCCGCTGCCGACGCGGTGATCTTCAACGAGAACCTGAGTCTGGCGGAACTTGCGGCCGAAGTCCGCAGTCWCTGGGCAAGCTGGATCGAATCACGATGGATCACATCGCGATGAAGTGCCACCCTGTGGAACAATCCGGCGTCACGTTGTCACATTGATCGCCCGGAAAGCCGCCGTTTTGGTCCTGTACGAATACCCGTTCAACGAGAGCATCCGCACGATGCTCCGACTCGAACACCTGTTCGACCGCCTCGGGCGCCTGCTGCCGCGCGACGAAGCCGTGGACCACCACTACGCGCTGGCGACGATGTTCGAGATCATGGACGTCGCATCGCGCGCCGACCTGAAGTCCGACCTGCTGAAGGAGCTCGAGCGCCAGCGGGCGCTGCTGCAGAGCTACCGCGGCAACCCGGCGATCTCCGAAGGGGCGCTGCTCGAGGTGATGGCACGCGTCGACCATGCGTTCAACGGACTGAACCAGCTGCCCGGCAAGGCCGGCCATGTGCTGACGGCCAACGAATGGCTGATGAGCATCCGCAGCCGCATCAGCATTCCCGGCGGCACCTGCGAGTTCGACCTGCCGGCCTACTACGCGTGGCAGCAGCATGACGCCGCGAGCCGGCGCGCCGACCTGTCGGGCTGGATCGCGACGCTGACGCCGCTCGCCGAGGCACTGAGCGTGCTGCTCGGGCTGCTGCGCGATGCGGGCGTGCCGCACAAGGTCGTCACGCAGGGCGGTCAGTACCAGCAGAGCCTGCCGGCCGGCCGCGTGTACCAGCTGCTGCGCGTGCGCATCGACAACGGCAGCCGCCAGCTGGTGCCCGAGATCAGCGGCCACCGCCTGATGGTGATGGTGCGGCTGATGAAGCAGGATGCCGAGGGCCGGCTGAAGCCCGCGGCGATCGACGCCACCTTCGAACTGACGCTGTGCGCATGAACACCCCCGCCAAGCCCCGCATCGTGCGCTGCCCGACCTGCGCCGGCGACAGCCTCTACGCGAGCGACAACCCCTACCGCCCGTTCTGCAGCGAGCGCTGCAAGAACGTCGACTTCGGCGCCTGGGCGAGCGAGAGCTACCGCGTCGCCGCGCCGCCCCCGCCGGGCAGCGGCGCGACGCCCTCTTCCGACACCGACGACTGAGCGAATTCCGCCGCGGCGTGCGAACTGGCGCGCTTTCCCCTGGTTGATCGGCCCCACGAGGGCGGCCGTTCCCGGTTCAATGGGAAGCCATGTGGAAGCGTGTCGTCGATGTCGTTCTGGTGCTGGGCTTCGTCTCGGTCACCTGCCTCCCGTTGCAGGCCGGTGCCGCGGCGCTGACGCCGCTGGAGACCCGCTGGATGCAGGCCGCGTGGCCGGTGATCACCTATGCACGGGCACAGGGCCTGCCGCTGGACATCGTCGCCCAGCCGGTGGCGCAGGGCGGCGAGCCGCCGATCGCGATGGGTTATGTCGACGGCCGCTGCAAGCTGGTGCTGACGATGCGCGGCAACCCCGAGGCCGAATCCACGCTGGAGAAGATCCCGGCCGAGCTGCGCGACACCATCGTCGAGGCGATGACCGCCCACGAGCTCGGCCACTGCTGGCGCTACGTGCAAGGCGCGTGGCACACCCCGCCGGTAGCAGGCTTCACCGACGCGCTCGACGCCAGCACGGCCCCGCAGGCCGACCTGGAGCGCGACATGCGCGCCACGCGCTGGGAAGAAGGGTTCGCCGACCTGGTCGGGCTCGCGTGGACGCGCGCGCAGCACCCCGAGCGCTACCGCGCGGTGCACGACTGGTTCGAGGCATTCCGCGCCGACCAGCCGCTGCCCGGCGCCCACCACGACACGCGGGCCTGGCTGAAGCGCGCCCAGGACCCGGCCGTGTTCGGCACGGCCGCCACGCCGTTCGAGCAGGCCTTGCCGGTCTGGCGCAGCGAGCCCGACGCCGGCCGCTGAAAGCTCAGCGCGCGCCCGCCCCGTCCAGGCACTCCGCGACCCAGCGCTCCACCAGCGCCGACGAGGCCGGCACCGGCCCCCACAGCGCGCGRTAGATGATCGGCGCGACCACCACGTCCATCGCCCGCTGCACCTCGGGCACCGGCTCGCCGCGCGCCACGCCGCGCTCGAAGATCACGGCGATCTGCGCCGCGGTGAACTGCGCGCACTGGCACGGCGCGGTGCCTTCGCCATGGGCCTCGGTCGACAGCACGTCCTTCATCATCGCCAGCCCGATCGGCGACGACATCTCCTCATGGAACTGCTGCGCCCAGGCCACCAGGTCGCCGGCGACCGAACCGGTGTCGGCCGGCTGCGCATCCGGCTTCATCCGCTCGACCGACACATCGGCCAGCAACTCGCCGAGATCGCCCCAGCGGCGGTAGATCGTCGACGGCGTGACCTCGGCACGCGCCGCGATCATCGGCACGGTGAGTTCGGCGCGCCCGTGCAGCTCGATCAACTCACGCGTGGCACGGTGGACGGCCGCCTGGACGCGGGCGCTGCGGCCGCCCGGCCGCGGGGTGGTGGTTGCAGTCATGAAACCATGCTAACGCAAAGTATTTGCTTTAGCTCGAGAATGGGTTCAGAATCCGCTAACGCAATTTTTTTGCGTTAGCTGAAGGAGCCAACATGACCACGCCCGCACTCGCCCCTGCGCCCGCCGCCCTCCGCGCGGCCGGGCTGCGCCTCGGCCCCCTCGCCTCGCTGTGGCTGACGGTCTCGCTGGTCGCCAGCTTCCTCGCCGCCTCCAGCGCGCCGTCACCGCTGTACGCGCTGTACCGCGAGGCCTGGGGCTTCAGCCCGCTCGCGCTGACGGTGATCTTCTCCAGCTACGCCTTCGCGCTGCTCGCGGCGCTGCTGGTGTTCGGCGCGCTGTCCGACCACCTCGGCCGGCGTACCGTGATCCTCGCGTCGCTGCTGATCGAGTTGCTGTCGATCGTGCTGTTCTGGTCTGCCGAGTCGGCCGRCTGGCTGCTGGCGGCGCGCATCGTGCAGGGCTTCGCGACCGGCATCGCGACCAGCGCGCTGAGCGCGACCTTGCTCGACCTGAGCCCCACCCGCGGCGCGCTGTTCAACAGCGTCGCGCCGATGTTCGGCATGGCCGTCGGCGCACTCGGCGCCAGCGCGC
>NZ_JBFUGN010000727.1:0-3204 GCF_056402895.1 Rhizobacter sp. P3_B12
GCCTGGTAGAGCGAGCCGCCGAGCGCGACGTTGGCCTCCTGGAAGCCGCGGCAGATCGCGAACAGCGGGATGCCGCGCGCGAGCGCCCGCGGGATCATCGGCAGCGTCCAGTCGTCGCGGTCGGGGTCGAGCGGCAGCGTGGCGTCGTGCACTTCTTCGCCGAAGTGGCTGGGGTGCACGTTCGACGGCGAGCCGGTCAGCAGCACGCCGTCGGCGACGTCGAGCAACTCGTCGATCTCGGCCGCGGTGGAAGAGGGCACGACCAGCGGCAGGCAGCCTGCCAGGCGCACCGCGTCGATGTATTTCTTGCCGGCGATGTGGAAGGGGTGCTGCCCGACCAGTCGGTTGCATGCGGGAATCAGGACGACCGGCTTGTTCAGTGTTTTCATTGGGCTTGCTGCGCGTCGCTTGTTGAGCGACAGCACACTGGGCTTGCTGTCAACGAAGAGGTGTCAGAGGAGTGAGCAATGAGTGTGCCCGCGCGCATTGCAAAGTCAACCATGGCAACGTCGATCGGCAGCCACCTCACAGCATGTCCCTCAGGCGGTAGTAGGCCATGCCCATCACGAGGGCCGGCGTGCGCAGCAGCGGGCCGCCGGGGAACGGGCGGTGGCGCAGCTTCGCGAAGGTGTCGAAGCGGCTCGCGTGGCCGTCGATCGCCTCGGCGACGAGCCGGCCGGCCAGGCCCGTCAACGCGAGCCCGTGGCCCGAGAAACCCTGCAGGTAGTAGATGTTGTCGTGGTGCGGTTTCGATGCCGCGCCTGCACCCTCGGTGGGCAGCCGCCCGAAATCGGGCGCGCGGTTCATGCTGATGTCGACGAAGCCGCCCCATGAGAACTCGACCGCGGTGTCCTTCAGCTGCGGGAAGCTGCGGGCCATGCGGCGCTGCATGCTGGCCGCGAGGTTGACCGGCGTGCTGGTGCTGTAGCTGACGCGCCCGCCGTACAGCATGCGGTGGTCGGGTGTCGGGCGGAAGTAGTCGAGCACGAAGTTGGTGTCGCACACCGCCGCGCGCGACGGGATCAGCGAGCGGGCGAGCTCCGGATCGACAGGCTTCGAGGCCACGATGTAGGTGCCGACCGGCATGATGCGGCGTTCGAGTTGCGGCGCGAGGCCTTGCAGGTAGACGTTGCCGGCCAGCAGCACGTGCTTCGCGCGCACTTCGCCTTGCGGCGTGGCCAGTCGCACCGTGGGGCCGGGCGCGATCGACGTGACCGGCGACTGCTCGAACAGCTGCACGCCGACGCTCGCCGCGGCACGAGCGAGGCCCAGGCTGTACTTCAGCGGATGCAGGTGGCCCGAGCGCGCATCGTGCGCGCCGCTGTGGAACCGCGGGCTCGCGATCCACTGCGGCAGCTTGGCCGGCGTGATCCAGGTGGTGTCGTGGTCGTAGCGCTCGCGCATCAGCACGTGCCAGTCGTGCAGCTCGCGCGCCTTGCGCGCGTTGACGGCCAGGCTCAGGTAGCCCGCCTGCCAGTCGCAGTCGATCGAGAAGCGCTTGCAGCGCTCGTGGATGAGATCGAGCGCCTCGAGCGTCATCGCCCACACCTGGCGCGAGGCGTCGAGGCCGAGCTGGTCCTCGATCACCGTCTGCTCGCAGGCGAGGCCGGCGATGGCCTGGCCGCCATTGCGGCCCGAGGCGCCCCAGCCGACCTCACGGGCTTCGAGCAGCGCGACGCGGTAGCCGCGATCAGCCAGCTCGATCGCTGCCGAGAGCCCCGCGAGCCCACCGCCGACGACGGCGACATCGCAGTCGAGCGACGACGACAGCATGGGAAAGCCCGCCGTCCGCTGCACGGTCGCGGCGTAGTACGAGTGGCGGGTGAGATCGCTGTCGGCGCTCAGGAAGCTCATACGGTAGGCGCTAGGCAATGCCCTCTGATACTGCGGTGGAGGTTGGGCGAGACCAGTCGGGCGCCGGGCCGCCCCAAGCCCGACTGCGCCCCCTCGGGGGGCAGCGCCGGAGCGAAGCGACTAGCGTGGGGGTGGTCATTTCGCGCGCTTGATCGCGTCGGACAAGGTGCCGATCAGCTGGTCGATGTGCTTGTTCTCGATGATCAGCGGCGGCGACAGCGCGATCGTGTCGCCGGTGGTGCGGATCAGCAGGCCCTTGTCCCAGCAGTCGAGGAAGACCGAGAACGCGCGCTTGCCGGGCTGGCCGTCGATCGGCGCGAGCTCGATGCCGCCGACCAGGCCGAGGTTGCGCACGTCGATCACGTTCGGCAGGTCTTTCAGCGAATGCACTGCACGCTCGAAGGTGGGGGCCATCGTCTCGCCGCGCGTCAGCAGGCCTTCGTCGGCGTAGGTGTCGAGCGTRCCGAGTGCCGCGGCGCAGGCGAGCGGGTGCGCCGAGTAGGTGTAGCCGTGGAAGAACTCGATCGCCTGCTCGGGGCCATTCATGAAGGCATCGTGCACATGCTGCTTCGCGAACACCGCGCCCATCGGCACCGCGCCGTTGGTCAGGCCCTTGGCGACCGTCATCAGGTCGGGCGTGACGCCGAACTTCGTCGCCGCGAACGGCGCGCCGAGGCGGCCGAAACCGGTGATGACCTCGTCGAAGATCAGCAGGATGCCGTGCTTGTCGCAGATGGCGCGCAGGCGTTCGAGGTAGCCCTGCGGCGGCACCAGCACGCCGGTGGAGCCGGCGACCGGCTCGACGATCACCGCGGCGATCGTCGAGGCGTCGTGCAGCGCGACCAGGCGCTCCAGGTCGTCGGCCAACTCGGCACCGTGCAGCGGCTGGCCTTGCGTGAACGCGTTGCGCGGATCGTGCGTGTGGCGGATGTGGTCGACGCCCGGCAGCAGGCTGCCGAACATCTTGCGGTTGGCGACCAGCCCGCCGACCGAGATGCCGCCGAAGTTGACACCGTGGTAGCCGCGCTCGCGGCCGATCAGCCGGGTGCGCTGGCCTTCGCCGCGGGCGCGGTGGTAGCCGATCGCCATTTTCAGCGCGGTCTCGACCGATTCGGAACCGGAGTTGGTGAAGAACACCTTGCTGAGGCCCTTCGGCGCCAGCTGCACGAGCCGCTGCGCGAGCTCGAAGGCCTTCGGGTGGCCCATCTGGAAGGGTGGCGCGAAATCCATCTCGGCGGCCTGCGCCTGGATCGCCTGGACGATCTTCGGGCGTGCGTGGCCGGCGTTCACGCACCAGAGGCCGGCTGCGCCGTCGAGCACCTGGCGGCCCTCGGGCGTCCAGTAGTGCAT
>NZ_JBFUGN010000728.1:0-3195 GCF_056402895.1 Rhizobacter sp. P3_B12
AGCTGGAGCCGATGCTGCGCGACGTGCGCGTGATGCGCCGCGTGTTCCCCAAGTTCAACCGCAAGTCCAAAGAGAACACGATCAAGAAGAAGCGCTTCCTCGGCTGCTTGCTCCACCTGCGTGGCGGCAAGGCCGCGAAGAACTACCGCCGCATCACCGTGGACTGCGTGTACTACGACGAGACCGACGGCTTCGATCGCGACATCGAGAAGGAGGGCAGTCCCTTCAGGCTCGGCGACAAGCGCATCGAGGGCGCCACGTTTCCCAAGTCGGTGGCCGGCAGTACGCCGAAGCTCAAGGGCTTCAGCCTGATCGAGGACCGTGAGAGCCAGGCCGACGTTCGCTTCCAGTATTTCATTCGCTGCCCGCATTGCGATGACGAGCACACGCTCGATTGGGGCGGCAAGGAAGCGCTCCACGGCTTCAAGTGGACGGACGACGACCCGGAGACAGTCGGCCACGTGTGCCCGCACTGCGGCGTGTGCATCACCCAGGCCGAGTACCTCGCGGCCTGGAAGGGACGCTGGAAGTCCGCCGAAGGGATCTGGATCGACGAGCGCGATCCGGTTCAGCTGCGCTTCCGGAACGCCACGGACGAAGAGATCGTGCCGCCCAGGCACGTGGCGTTCTTCAGCTGGACCGCGTACAGCCCGCAGGCGACCTGGGTGAGCATCGTGCGCGACTGGCTGACGGCCGCGAAGAAGGCGCAGGCCGGCGACGACAGTGATCTGAAGACCTTCATCAACACCACCCGCGGCGAGACCTACGAGCAGGAACTGGAGAAGACCGACGCCAGCCAGCTCGCGCTGCGCGGCAAGCACGGGCACCCGTTGCGCACCGTGCCACGCGGCGCGGTGAAGCTCGCGATCGGCGTAGACGTGCAGGGGGACCGCTGGGAGCTGGTGGTGTGGGGCTTTGGCCGCGGCGAGGAGATGTGGGTGGTGGACGACCTGGTCATCTACGGCAACCCGGCCGACCAGCGCGAATGGGATCTGAAGCTGGACCCGGCGATCAAGGCGACCTTCCGGCATGTCTGCGGCGTCGAGATGTCGGCCGACGCGGTGGCGATCGACACCGGCGGCCACTTCACGCACCAGTGCTACGTCTTCGTGCGCAACCGGCCGAACCAGAACCTATACGCGGTGAAGGGCGAGACGCGGCTGGGGCGGCCAATCAAGAGCGCCAGCGTGCTGGTCGACGTGAACGAGCGCGGCAAGACGATCCGCAAGGGCGTGCGGCTGTGGCACGTGGGCACCGACACCGCGAAGGATCTGCTCTACGGCCGCCTGCAGGTGGGCCAGCCCGGGCCGGGCTACGTGCACTTCGCCCGCGAGCTGACGGCTGAGTTCTACGACCAGCTCACGGCCGAGAGCCGCATGTTGGTGAAGACCGGCCGCGGCGAGGAACACCGCTGGCTGAAGCCGGCCGGCAAGCGCAACGAGAAGCTGGACTGCACGGTCTACGCGCTGTTCTGTGCGCAGATGCTCGGCCTGCACACGCTCAGCGACAAGCTGTGGGCGCGGCTCGAAGCCGGGCTCGAACCCGATCTATTCGCGGCGCCGCAGGCCGTCGAATCCATCGACAGACCGGCTGTACAGGCGTCTGTACAGGATGCAGTGCCAGTGCGAGACCCGCCACCACCACGCCCGCCGATCGCGCCTGCATTCACCTCCGCACACAACATTTCCCACTCAATCGCCAGTGACGCATGGAGTTCCCGCCTATGAATAGAAGCCACGCCGAATCGAATCCCGACAACCATCACAGCCGTGCGCCGTCACAGTGGGTGCTCGACATGACCGACATCCTGCGGGACCGACTGGCGGTGCAGGATCCGTGGGCGACCGCGATGGCGCAGGAGATCGTCGCCGGCATGCGCGACAGGTTCGGAGGAGACGACGTTTACGTGCCGATCCCCGATCGCAGCGCGCGCAATGAACGCATCCGCGCGATGTTCAATGGCCGCAACGTCGCCGAGATCTGCGACCAGTTCGGGCTGAAGCGCGCCATGGTCTATCGCATCTGCGGCACCAGGGATCCACAGCGCACCGTTGCGCGCCGCGCTCGACGTTGAGTGGGCTCACGCAAATTGTCTACTGCAGCCCCTACAAAGTAGACGCCGAAACTTCGACGATGACGGCATGCAAAACGCAATCGTCATCGCATGAGTGCCACGCCCTGGTACAGCATCCATCGGCGTCCGGTCGCAAACGCGTCCGCGGCCTCCGAAACACAGCACGCCGAGATCTGGATCTACGGCGACATCGGCGAATCCTGGTACGGCGACTCCATCGCTGCAAAGGACTTCGTCAAGACCGTGGCCGCACTCGACGCCAAGACCATGTCGGTCCGCCTGAACAGCTTCGGCGGCTCGGTCGCCGATGGCATCGCGATCTACAACGCGCTGAAGCGCCACCCGGCCACGGTCACTGTCTGCGTTGACGGCATCGCCGCATCGATCGCCAGCCTGATCGCGATGGCAGGCGACCGCGTCGAGATCGCCGACAACGCAATGCTGATGATCCACGCACCCTGGGCCGGCACCTCGGGCAACGCCGCCGAGCTGCGCCAGGCGGCCGACATGCTCGACAAGTGGGCGCAGGCGATGGCCGCGAGCTATGCCGCCAAGACCGGCCGCGCACTCGACGACGTGATGGCCTGGCTCAGCGATGGCGAGGACCACTGGTTCACCGCATCCGAAGCCGTCGCGGAGAAGCTCGCTGATGCGACCACGGCCGCCCTCCCGATCAGCGCCAGCGCCACGCGCTTCGCCTGGACCCGACCCGACGCTCGTGCGACCGCACCACCGTCCACCGCTGCACCGGCCACCGCGGTGGTGCCCGCCGCCGCTGCCCAGCTGCCCCTCTCACACACCTCGATCCCTTCGACTCAGGAGACCACGATGCTCGTTCCCGCCACCGACCCGACCGCTCAAGCCGCACAGCAAGAGGCCATCAAAGCCGCCGCGCGCGCCGAAGCCCAGCGCCAGACCGAGGTTCGCGCCGTCTTCCACCRCCACATGGATCGCGATGGTGTCTCCGCCGCGCTCGATGCCGTGGTGAGCGATGTCGATTGCAACCTGGTGCAGGCCAAGGCTCGACTGCTCGATGCGCTGGCCCGTGGCACCGAGCCGGCCGCAGGCGGCTGGGTGGTCACGGTCGAAGACGAGACCGACAGGCGCAATGCCGCGATGGC
>NZ_JBFUGN010000729.1:0-3192 GCF_056402895.1 Rhizobacter sp. P3_B12
GTCTTGCGGCGCAGCGGCAGGTGCTGCCGGCCGAACCAGCGCGAGGCCAGGGCCAGCACGTTCTTCGAGATGCGTTGCAGTCGCTGCATCACGGCGTCTTGTCCTGGTTGACGGTGCGGGCGAGCCGCAGCAGTTGCGGCGAGAGCACCAGCTGGGTGCGTTCGGCCTGCGTCAGGTTGATGTCGAACTGCATGCGCTGGTCGCCCGCGAACAGGCGGATCGTGCCGCCGCTGCGCAGGAAGGCCGGATCGTCACCGACCGTCAGGACCGGCAGCGATGCGGCCGCCTGCAGCAGCGCGTTGCGGCTTTCCGTCGTGCTGGCGACGTACAGCAGGTCGCAGCGCGCGACATCGGCCGCGCCGGGCCCGATGCGGCGCAGCCGCACCGGCCGGCCGCGCACCATCGTGCCATCGGCCGACGAGAACGCCCCGTACAGCGAATCGCCGGCCGACACGCACAGCCGGAACGCATCTGCAGGCGCGCTGTCGGGCCACGTGACGTAGCGCGCGAAGTTCAGCGTGAAGGCCACCCGGATCGGGTCRATCTGCGCCGTGTCGACCTGGGCCGATGTGACGCACAGGGACGCGGCACACAGGATGGCGACGAGGCCGCGCCGCAGGGTCTGCGTCGTTGTTCCGGGAGCGGCGGCGTGGTTCAGTGGGCTTCCTGGCTGAGCGGCATCGAAGACGACCGGGGGAGATCATCTTGCCATGGGGCGCGAAGAGGCCCGGCCGGGTCCGCCGGTCATGGCGCGGCAAGGCTGTTCCCTTGCGATGCGAGCGTGAAATGGAAGGTCGTGCCCTCGCCCGGCAGCGAACTCACCCAGATGCGCCCGCCGTGGCGTTCGACGATCTTCTTGCACAGCGTGAGCCCGATGCCAGTGCCGTCGTAGCGGGAGCGGCTGTGCAGCCGCTGGAACAGCACGAAGACCCGTTCGAAGTGGGCCGGCGCGATGCCGATGCCGTCGTCGCTGATGCTGAACTGCCACCCGTCGCCTTCGCGCCGCACCCCCACGTGCACCCGCGGGCCCGGGCCGTTGCGGAACTTGATCGCATTGCCGATCAGGTTCTGGAACAGCTGCACCAGCTGCGTCTGGTCGGCCGCCACGGCCGGCAGTTCGTCGTGCGTCACGCTGGCCTGGCTCTCCTGGATGGCGACGTGCAGGTTGCGCAGCGCCAGCTGCAGCACCTCGGCGCATTCGGTCTGCTGCAGCGGCCGTTCCTTGCTGACGAGGCGCGAGTAGTGGAGCAGGTCGTTGATGAGCTTCTGCAGGCGCTTCGCGCCATCCACCGCATAGCCGATGAACTCCCGGCCGTCGTCGTCGAGCCGGTCCTGGTAGCGCTCCTCGACCAGCTGCAGGTAGCTCGCGATCATCCGCAACGGCTCCTGCAGGTCGTGCGAGGCCACGTAGGCCAGCTGCTCCAGCTCGGAGTTCGATCGCTGCAGCGCGGCCTGCGTGCGCTCGTGCGCGGCGATCTCCTCGCGCAGGCTGGCGTTGCGGGCCTCGACGCGGCGCTGCAGCTGGTGCAGCGTCAGGTGCAGGCGCATGCGGGCGATGACTTCGGCGACGTCCAGCGGCTTGGTCACGTAGTCGACGGCGCCGACCGAGAACCCGGTGAGCTTGTCGGGGGTCTCCGCCAGCGCCGTCATGAAGATCACCGGCACGTGGCTCGACGCCGCGGAGGCCTTCAGGCGGCGGCAGGTCTCGAAGCCGTCGAGCCCGGGCATCATCACGTCGAGCAGGATCAGGTCCGGGTGGACCAGGGCGGCGCGTTCGATCGCATCCTCGCCGTCCTGCGCCACGGCGACACGGTAGCCGTGGTGCGTGAGGAAGCGTGCGGCGGCTTCCAGGTTCGCCGGCAGGTCGTCGACGACGAGGATCGTCTGCGGGGCACCCGCGGGCGCTTCATCCGCGTCGTGCGGCAGGGCCGGGGTGCGCGGCGCTTCTTGCAAGGTGGTGGAGGTCATGGCGCGGCTCCCGAAGTGGCGGCGTTGGTGTGTGCATCAGTGTGTGCATCGATGCGGAAGGTCTCCACATGCTGGCGCAGCGCGTCCGACGAGGCGCGCAGCGAGCGCACCGCCTCGGCCGTCCGGTCGATGCGGTCGGTGCTCTGGCGCGCGCCTTGTTCCAGCGACACCAGCGCGGTGTCGACATGGCCGATGCAACGGTTCTGTTCGTCGGCGGCGTTCGAGATGGAGCCGAGCAAGCCGGTCAGCTGCTGCGCATTGGCCACCAGCTCGTTCATCTTGAGGCTCGCCTCGCTGCTGATGCGCGTGCTGCTCTCGACCCGCTGCACGTTGGTGTCGATCAGGCCGCGGATCTCGCGTGCGGCCGATGCCGAGCGGTCGGCCAGCGTGCGCACCTCGGCCGCCACGACGCCGAATCCCTTGCCGGCGCTGCCGGCGCGGGCCGCCTCGACGGCCGCGTTCAGCGCCAGCAGGTTGGTCTGGAAGGCGATCGTGTCGACGACGCGCGTCACGTCGGCGATCGTGGCCGACAGCTCGCGCAGCTCCGCCATGGTCTGTACCTGGCTGCGCACCGCATGCTGGCCGGCGTGGGCGGCCTGCACGTTCGCATCGCACAGGCGGGCGGCCGTGTCGACCACGCTGCGGGTGTGCCCGGCGGCCTGCGAGATCCGCTGCATCGCGTGCGCGCATTGCTGCATGTGGCCGCGCGATTCCTCGTTGCCGGCCACCAGCTGGCGGGCGTGACCGTCGAGGTTCGCGCTCGCGTCGAGCACGTGGCCGCTCACCTGCCGCACGTCGCCGACGATGCCCGAGAACGATTGCTGCAATGCCTTCGCCGCGACGATCAGCCGCGCCGCTTCATCGCGCCCCCAGGCGATCGGCGAGCCGGTCAGGTCGCCATGCTGCATGCGCGCCATGTGGCGGGCGACCACCTCGAGCCCGCCCTGGGTGGCCAGGCGGAACGACCAGAACAGGTACGCGGCGAGCAACAGGCTGCCCAGCAGCATCGAGATCACGGTGTTGCGGCGCACGCCGGTGTCGTGCAGGCGCTGCTGCAGCAGCCGTTCGGTGGTCGACAGCGCCTGTGCGTTCAGTGCCCAGAAGCCTTCGAACGCGCGTGTGCCGGCGGCCTTGAAGCGCGACACGTCGCCCTTGACGCTGCTGCCCAGCAGGTAGCGGCGCGACAGCCCGCGCAACTCGGCCGCTGCGGGCACGCCCTTGTCG
>NZ_JBFUGN010000730.1:0-3190 GCF_056402895.1 Rhizobacter sp. P3_B12
GAGGTGGGTCGCGCGCTCGCGCGCCCAGCCGACCAGGCGCTCCAGCCCGCGCGCATGGCGGCGCATCAGCAGCCCGAACACCATGCCGCCGGACAGCGAGATCGCGACGAACAGCACGCCCAGCACGCCCACCACGTAGCGCACCGTGGTGTCGGCCGGACGCAGGCTGACGGTGGCGGTGAGCAGGCCGTCGCCGCGCGGCAGCGGCACCCAGCTGCGCAGGTGCGTGCCGTCGACCATGCGCCAGCCGGGGCGCAGCGCCGCACCGGACGCGGTGTCGAGCGGCAGCGCCGGCGGGTCGCCATCACTGCGCACGACGCGGGTCTCGCCCTGCGCCGACAGCACGACGGCGTTGAGGTAGGTCGGCGCTTCGAGGTGGTTCTGCAGGCTTTGCCGCTGGRCCGCCGCCTCGAACTCGCTGCGCGGCAGGCCGCCGAGGTCGAGCGCCAGCCCGCGCAGGCGGCTCAGGCTGATCTCGCCGGCCACCTGGTGCATCGCCGATTCGACATAGCCGAACGACACGACGCCCAGCACGACGAGCACGGCCGCGAGCGTGGCGGCGTGGATCACCAGCACCTGCGTCGCGAAGCCGCGCCGGCGAAACCAGTCGACGAACCGCGCCGCGGGTGGGCGGCGCGGTTGCACCAGAGTGTCCATGATGGGTCAGATTAGAGTCATCGGCGTCGTCTTTGCAAAGGGCTCGGCCATCTCGAAGTACTGCTTGATCGTGAGAAGTTGGTCGGAAGCATCGGTCAATGCGCTGACGATGGCCGGGTCGAAGTGCGTGCCGGCCTGCGCGCCGATCTCGCGGATCGCGAGGTGCAGCGGCCAGGCCGCCTTGTAGGGCCGCTCGCTGCTCAGCGCATCCAGCACGTCGGCCACCGCGACCAGACGACCCGACAGCGGGATCTCGTGGCCGCGCAGCCCCTGCGGGTAGCCGCTGCCGTCGAAACGCTCGTGGTGCGACAGCGAGATCTCGGCGCCGAGCCGGATCACCGCCGACGACGAGTCGCGCAGCAGCTCGAAGCCGAGCGTCGGGTGCCTGCGCATCAGCGTGCGTTCCTCGTCGTTCAGGCTGCCGCACTTCTGCAGCACCGCGTCGGGCACGCCGACCTTGCCGATGTCGTGCAGCGGCGCGGCGGCCACCAGCATCTGCGCCTGGGTCAGGCTGAGCCCGTAGCGGCGGCCGATGACGGCCGCGTAGTAGGCCATGCGCTCGGTGTGCTGCCCGGTGTTGCGGTCGCGCAGCGACGCGATGCGCGACAGGTGGCGCAGCGTCGACTCGTCATCGTCGGTGAGCTCCGCCTTCTGCTCGTACTGCGCGAGCAGGCCCCAGCCGCCATGCGATGCCGGCCCCTCGCGGCCGGCATCGGCCTGCAGCACGCGGTCGAGCACCGGCGCCGCCAGCAACGGTGCGGCCATCTCGAACGGCGCCTGCGCGCCGCTCAGCAGGCTCCTGACGCGGCCCAGCAACTCCTCGCCGGTCAGGTCCTTGGACAGCACGTCGTTCGCCCCGGCCTCCATCGCGCGCGGCCGCAGGGCCTCCAGCGACTGGCCGGTGAACATCACGATCGGCAGCTTGCGCGCCGGCGGGTAGTGGCGCAGCGCCTCGATGAAGCGGATGCCATCGATCTGCGGCATGCCGTAGTCGACCAGCACCAGGTCCGGCAGCCGGTAGTGGCAGGCCTGCAGCGCCGGCCAGGCACTGCGGAACACCGTGACGTTGCGGAAGCCCCGCGTGTTCAACAGCTTCTGCATGCGGACACCGACGACCGGGTTGTCGTCGACGACGCAGATGCGTGGCACGAAGGGCGCGAAAGGAAGGGTGCGTGGCGTGTTCATGCGATCAGTCTGGCAGAAAGATCGACAAAAATCGATTGCGGTTTTTGTGATTTATTTGCCTCCAACACGCCAAACCACCCCCTCATTCAGGGGGGGTGCTCCTCACAACTGGGGACGGAAATCTACCATGGCAAACATCGGGATTGCGAGGGCTTGCATGATGCATTCGACTTAATCACAATAATCACCGCAAACACCACTTTCACAACGGAGATGCATTCATGAAGAACATCCTGATCGCCGCCCTGCTCGGGCTTGGACTGGCGGCCCATGGCAGCGCATTCGCGGGCAGTGACGCGAAGAGCTTCAACGTCTCGGTCAGCCTGACGCCGGCCTGCCTGCTCAGCGCCGTCGCCCCGGTCTTCTTTACCTACACCGGCATGCAGGCCACGGCTGCCGTCGTTAACGGCGGCAGCTTCACGATCCAGTGCACCGAAAACCTGCCGTACAGCTTCTCGCTGGACGCCGACGTTGGAGGCTCCCCGGGGACGTACGTAGACTCGGTCACGCAGCTCAACTACACGCTGACCGCGCCGTCCAACGGCGCCGGCGACAAGCAGAGCCACTCGCTGTCGCTGAACCCGACGATGCCCGCCAACCAGCCAGGCTCCTGCCCGGCGGGGAATGTCTGCAACAACGGCGCAGGCACCCTCCGCACGCTGACGGTCACCTACTGAGCACGGCGAGGCCATGCATGCCCACCCGCGGGTCGGATCGCTGCGCCGCCGGCACGGCCGCGCGCCGCATTGGCACGTGCTGGGCGGCGTGTGCGCCGCGCTGGCCGGCGGCACCACGTTGCCTGCGCGCGCCGGCTCCGCCGAGGCCAGCTTCGCGGTCCACATCGCACTGACGCTGCCGGCCGGCTGCAGCAGCAGCATCGAGCGCTCTGCCGGCGGCGCGCGCGTCACGCTCACCTGTGGCGCCAACCTGTTCGTCAACGTGCGGCCGGTCATCGTGTCGGCGGCAGGGAGCGGGTCGGCCGGCTCGGCGCACGGCGCGGCCACTCCATCAGGCGGCCCCGCCCCCTCGGCCGATGGCGCGGCCGAGACCGTGTCCTGGGTGCTGTCGCCCGACGGCACGCCCGACGCGGACGACGCGCTGCCGCAGCCGGTGCAGGTGGCCGCCGGCCGCGCGCTCCAGATGTGGATGATCTTCTGATGCGGCCGCCACGCGCGCCGGCCGCGCTGCTCGTGCTGTCGTTGCTCCTGTTCGCGCTGTGGGCCGTCCCCGCCGCCGCCGGCGTCTTCACGATCTCGCCGGTGCGGCTGCACATGGGTCCGCGCGACCGTGCCGTCGCGGTCGCCCTCGGCAACGACGGCGACTCGCCGCTGGTGCTGCAGGCCGAGCT
>NZ_JBFUGN010000731.1:0-3181 GCF_056402895.1 Rhizobacter sp. P3_B12
CCCCCTGGATCACCCTGGAAAACCGATTCGTCCGTTTGATCCGCAACGGCTTCGCGCTGAACGTTGCTCACGCCGCGCACGCCCAGGGGCTGCTCAAGGCGGCATTGATTGCAGAGGCCACCGCACGCGCGCAGCTCCTTCCGAACCCCGGTACACCGCCTCCTCTTCTCCCCGGCGTCAAGCCGGTGACTTGGGTCAACCTGATGTCGCCCGCGTGCCGCGACACCCCTTGGTCGGGCTGGCGAAACGCGTTCATTGAGCGCGCCGACTCGCTCGATTTCCAACGCCAACAGTTCGCAAGCCGCCTGGTCCACTGAACGCAACCTCGGACGAACCATGGAAACCATCCGCGAGATCGCTCTCGACCAGTTGCACGAGAGCCCCTTCAATCCCCGSCGCACCTTCACCGGCATCGACGACCTGGCGGCGAACATCGTCGCAGAAGGCCGTATCCACCAGCCGATCCTAGTTCGCCCMCGGCCCCAMGGCGCCGGCTTCGAGATCGTCTTCGGSCACCGGCGTGTCCGGGCTGCTCGTTTCGTCGACCTCGCGACTGCACCGTGCATGGTGCGCGACATGACCGACGGGCAGTCCCGCAGCGCTCAGGTTGCGGAGAACCTGCAGCGCGTCGACGTGCACCCGCTCGAAGAAGCCGAGGGCTTCATGTCGATGATGCAGAACGACGGCCTGTCCGCAGAGGACCTCATTGCGAAGTTCGGCAAGAGCCGCACCCACATCTACAACCGCTTGAAACTGCTCGATGCGGGCCCGGCGTTGCGCGATGCGTACCTGGCCAACGAGTTCGGCACCGAGGCGGCGCAGCTCATCGCACGTCTGCCGTCGATCGGCTATCAGGAGAAGGCGCTGGAGTACATCCGGCAGGACGCCCATGCCCGGCTCGCTGCCGGTGGAAAGGCCAGCCACCGCAGCATTCAGGCCCTGCTCAGCGAGAAGTTCTCGCTAGACCTGCACGACGCCGTCTTCGACATCGCCGACGCCGAGCTGCTGCCGGACGCCGGCAGTTGCACCGACTGCTGGAAGCGCTCGGGCAACGCGCCTGAGTTCGCGGACATCGTCGAACTCGATGGCAAGGGCACCGACCGGGCTTCTGCCTCGGTGCGTGGCGGTGCAGACGTCTGCACTGATCCGGACTGCTTCGCCGAGAAGAAGAGGGTCCACCTGCTGCGTGTCGTTCCGCGCGCACCCAAAGCCGCTGTGGCGGCTGCGCCGAGCCCGACACAGACCCAACCGGCCGAGTCGCATGCTGAGTCAGTGATGACAGTGGGCGGGACTTCGCACGACGAGATGCACAAGGCGCCGGACTCGACCGTGGACTCCATCGCCGGCAGCACCGCTGGTGATCAAGTGCCACCGAGCACGGCACCGACGACCAAGCCCGCTCGCGCGCAGAGGCACAAGGCGATCGACGAGGACGCCACGCCCGCCGTCCTCGCGAGCCGCAGCCGGCTCGACCTCCTCAAGCGCGTGCGCGAGCGAGCCCTTGCCACTGAACGCAGCGCGTTCGACCTGCGACTGGTCGCCAGGTTCGTCTGTGAGTCCATCGCATGGCGGCATCGCGCCACCCTCGAAGGCCTGTACGACTGCGGAGTCGGGAATCTCGCATCGCGCATCGACGGGCTGCAGCCATCAGAAATTGCGCTCTTCCTCCTCGACTGCGCGCTCGCCGCCAACGTCATGGTCGGGGAAAACGATGCAGAGGCACAGCCAGCCTACCTCATGGACGCCGCCGAGCACTACCTCGGCAGCCTCATTGCAATCGATTCATGATTCCCAGCACCACGTCAACGAGCCACTCATCCTCCGCGCATCCACGGCCCTTCGTGACACCCCATCCCGCCTCGCCCTCCACGCTAACCCTGACTGCCGCAGAACTGCATGAATTGACTGGAGCAAAGCGGCCGAACCGCATCGCCGCATGGTTGGATGACCGCGGCTGGATATACGAGCCGCCCGCACGTCGCGGAGATGTACCCAAGGTAGACCGCACCTACTACCTTGCACGCATGTCTGGCCAAGCACCCGGTCCAAAGCGCATCGGTCCTCGACTCGACTTCATGTTGAACCTATGAATCGCCGTAGAGAACGCGCGGACGGACTTCCGTACCGCGTATATGAGCGGCGGGGAGCACGCCTGTACTCCATCGGCTACAAGAAGCCCGATGGCACCTGGGCGTTCCGACTCACCTGCGCGATCAGCAGCGTCACGAAGATTGCAGAGCTGAGGCGGGACGCAATCAAGCGCGCGGCAGACATCGAGATGGGCGCACCCACAGAGGGCACCTTCGCCGCGCTCGCCGACGCATGGCTTGCCAGACAACGAGCGCTGCCTGACGGCTCGCAGGGAAAGCGGGCCGACAGTACGCTGCGTGAGAACGAGCGCGAGCTTTCTATGCTGAAGCGAGCGTTCGGTGTCATGCATGTTGGCCAGATGGAGAAGTCGGACGCCTACGCGTATCTTGACGCCTGCCAGCTGGCTCGAGACAAGGATGGAAATCCTCGGCCGCGCGCGGAGAAAGGGAACAAGGAGATCGCGCTTGCACGGGTGGTCTTGGAGTTCGGAGTCCGCATTCGCCTCATCGTGATCAACCCATTCGATGGCGTTGAAAAACTGGCCACACGTCGGCGAGATCGCCTGGTCACGGATGCAGAGCTTGCGTTGGCGGTCGAGATCGGTCGACGCATGGGTGGTCCGCAGCACATTGTCGGACTTGCACTGCGCACGGCTTGGCTTTGCCTTCGCCGATCTGTAGAGGTTCGGGCCTTGACGCGTGATCAGATCACGGCAGATGGAATTCTCTGGGAGGCCGCGAAGCGACAGCGCGGAGAAGCAGTCAAAAGGGGACTCATCGAGTGGAGTGCAGACCTGCGCAGCACGGTCGACGAGGCCCTGGCGCTGAAGCGAAACAAGGTCGCTGGCACCTGGTACATATTCGGGAATATGAGCGGGCAGCGCTACACGAAGGGCGGCTGGAAGGCCACGCTGTCCAAGCTGATGGTCGAGTGCGTCGCAGAGGCCGCGCGCCGGTCGATTCCATTCGAGCCATTCTCGCTCCAGGATTGCCGACCAAAGGGCGTGAGCGACAAGCTGGCCTCTGGCGCGACGGACACGCTCGACGCCACGATGCACAGCAGCGAGAGGATGGTTCGGCAGGTGTACGAC
>NZ_JBFUGN010000732.1:0-3180 GCF_056402895.1 Rhizobacter sp. P3_B12
CCATGTTGCTGCCGCCCTTCGATTGCGAGGTGGGCGGGGGCGGCACGGCACCCGGCTGCTGCACCGCCGGCATCGGCGGTGCCGGCTGCATCTGCGGCGCGGGTTGCATCGGCGGCGGCGCGGACTGCATCGACGCGGTATCGACCGGCGGCAGGCTGCCGGTCGCCGGCGGCGGCAGCGCCGGAATCTCGAGCACCAGCGCCGGCGTTCCCTGCAGCGGGCCGATCGACGCGGTGCGCAGGCTCACGGTCTGCAGGATCCAGTTCTCGTCGACACGCGCGCCGGCCAGGAACGCCCGCGCCGGCTTGCCGTCGACGGCGATCAGCGCGACGCCCGGCGCCGAACCTTCGGGGCTGTTCTTCGCCGCCATCACGCCGATCAGCTTGAAGCGGTTGGCGGCCGGCGAGGCCTCGGCCACGGCCGCGACCGGCTCGGCGCCGAGCAGGCGCGTCAGGTCGCCGCGCAGGCCGACCGAGGTCGCCACCGTCACCGCATTGGAAGGCGCAGGGGTCGGCCGCACGAACAGGCGCATCCCCCAGAACACGATGGATCCGGCCACCAGGGCCCAGATTACGAATGCCGACAATCTCGCAGTCATTCGACGATTATGATTGATCGTTCACCTCCGAACGGTAACGTGATTGTTGCTGACACTCTTATGACCCGAGCCTCTCTTCAAGCCCCGCGTCGCCACCGCGGCTTCACGCTGATCGAACTGATGGTCGTGCTGGTGATCATCGGCGTGCTGGCGGCGCTGATCGTCCCGAACGTGCTGGACCGAGCCGCCGAAGCGCGCGTCACCGCCGCCCGCACCGACGTCAACAACCTGATGCAGGCGCTCAAGCTCTACAAGCTCGACAACCAGCGCTYCCCGTCCGGTGAACAAGGCCTGCAGGCCCTGGTCGTCAAGCCGACGGCCGGCACCATCCCGCCGAACTGGAAGCCCTACCTCGACAAGCTGCCCAACGACCCCTGGGGCAAGCCGTATCAATACGCCAACCCGGGCGTGAAAGGCGAGATCGATGTCTACAGCCTCGGTGCCGACGGCCAGGTGGGCGGTGAAGGCAAAGACGCCGAAGTTGGCTCCTGGCAATGAGCCTTGCCGCACCGCGTCGCCCGCAGGCCGGGCGCACGCGGGCGGCTTCACGCTGATCGAGCTGCTGGTGGTGATCACGCTGATCGCCATCGCCTCGGCCGTCGCGAGCCTGGCGATCCGCAACCCGGCCAGCACGCGGCTCGACCACGAGGCCGCGCGGCTGGTCGCGCTGCTCGAATCGGCGCGCGCCGCATCGCGCGCATCGGGCATCGCGGTGACCTGGCTGCCGCGCGCCGCCGAGCCGAACGCGGCCGAAGGCTTCCGCTTCGTCGGGCTGCCGACCACCAACGACCTGCCGACCAGATGGCTGACGCCGGAGGTCTCCGCCGACATCGCCGGCTCCAAGGGCATCGTGCTCGGCCCCGAACCGCTGATCGGCGCACAGCGCATCGTGCTGCACCTCGACGACCAGAGCGTCGCACTCGGCACCGACGGGCTCGGGCCCTTCGTGGTGCTCGAGGACGAGCAGGTCGCGCAGCCATGAGCGCACGCCCTTCGCAACACGCCGGCGCCGCCGGCTTCACGCTGATCGAGGTGCTGGTGGCGCTCGCCATCATCGCGGTCACGCTCGGTGCCGGCATCAAGGCCGCCGGCGCGCTGACCAACAACACGCAGCGCCTGGTCGAGGTCACCGCGGCCCAGTGGTGCGCCGAGAACCAGCTGACCGGCCTGAAGCTCAGCCACACCTTCCCGAGCGTCGGCGACTCCGAGTTCAGCTGCGACCAGTTCGGCACCAGCTACAAGGGCAAGCAGGCCACGCGGCCGACGCCGAACCCGAACTTCCGGCGCGTCGACGCACAGATCTTCAACGAGGACGACCAGCCGGTGCTGWCGCTCTCGACCATCCTGCCGCGCTGATGGACACGCCACCCATGCGCGCCCCCCTTGCCCACGGCTTCACGCTGATCGAGGTGCTGGTCGCGATGACCATCATGGCGATCGTCGCGATGATGTCCTGGCAGGGCGTCGACGGCATCGTGCGTGCGCGCGCCGCGAGCCAGCAGCGGCTGGAACAGGTGCTGCGCGTGAGCAGCGTGCTCGCGCAGTGGGAGCAGGACCTCGACAACGCGCAGGACAGCGGCGTGCTGCCGAGCGCGATGGCCTTCGACGGCGCCTCGATGCGCGTCACGCGGCGCGTGCCCGGCGGGCTGCAGATGGTGGTGTGGTCGCTGCGCGGCGGCACCTGGCTGCGCTGGGCCGGCCCGGTCGTCACGACGGCCAGCGAGCTGCAGCAGAACTGGATGTCGAGCCAGCAGTTCCTCGGCAGCGAGGTCGGCCAGCTGCGCACGCTGACCCACCTGTCGGACTGGCAGGTCTACTACTACCGCGGCAATGCCTGGACCAATGCGCAGTCCAGCGCCGATCCGACGCAGCAGAATCCCGGGCAACCGAACCCGCCGAGCGGCGTCACGACCCCGCTGCCGCAGGGCGTGCGGCTGGTGCTGAGCTTCGGCGAGGGCAGCGGCTTCTCCGGCAACGTCACGCGCGACGTGACGATCGGCCCGCAATGACGCGCCGCCCGACCTCCTCGCCGACAGGCCAGCGCGGCGCCGCGCTGCTGATGGCGATGATCATCGTCACGCTGATCGCGACGCTGGCGGTGTCGATGGTCTGGCAGCAATGGCGCGCGGTGCAGGTCGAGACGGCCGAGCGCTCGCGATCGCAGTCCGGCTGGATGCTGTCGGGCGCGCTCGACTGGTCGCGCATCATCCTGAAGGAAGACGCCAAGTCCGGCGGCTCCGACAACCTCGGCGAACCCTGGGCGGTGCCGCTCGAGGAGGCCCGGCTGTCCACCTTCCTCGCGGCCGACAAGGACAACACCGACGACGCGCCCGAGGCCTTCCTGTCCGGCGGCATCACCGACCTGCAGGCGCGCTTCAACCTGACGAACCTGGTCGACGGCGGCAAGATCAGCGAGCCCGACCTGCTGGCGTTCCGCCGCCTGTGCGAGCGCGCCAACGTCGCGGTGACGGTGGCCGACAACCTCGCGAAAGGCCTGGTCCAGGCGACGCCGGCGCCTGCGGGTGCCAGCGCGCCCGCCGGCACCGCCAACGCGCCGCTGCTGCCCAAGCGCTTCGACCAAC
>NZ_JBFUGN010000733.1:0-3180 GCF_056402895.1 Rhizobacter sp. P3_B12
GCTGTACGCCGGCAGCGACCGCTGCGTCGCGCCGGCCGGCAGCCAGGCGTTCGCCGCGGCGGCCTCGCAGGCGGTCGTCACCGCGCAGGCGTTCCCGGCGCTGTTCCACGAGATCTTCAACGAGCCCGAACAGGCGGAGGTGTTCGCTGCGCTGCAGGCCGGGCTGCGACGATTCACTTCGGCAACACCGTGATCGACTGCGGTGCCGCCGTGGCCAGCACCGCGGCTGGCGCCAGGTTGTCGACGAACTCCAGCTTGAGCTGGTAGCGCCCGGGCGGCGGCTTGATCCACGCCTCGGTCTGCCCACCGGGGAAGTCCAGCGTCTCCGGCCGGGCCCCGTCGCGCAGCGCACTCAGCCGGAAGTGGCCGGTGCCCTTCTCCTGCAGCGCGGCGTGCGACACGTTGAGCCGCGACGCATGGAAGCGCACCTGCAGCGGCTTGCCGGTCAACGCCTCGGCCACCGGGAGCATCAGCTCGACGCCGGGCGGGCTCAGGCTGGCCGGGTCGAGGTCGGCATTCTTCTTCGTCACGGTGATGCGCAGCGGCTTGCTGTAGACGAAGTTCGGGATGTGCTTGTCGTCGGCCAGCACCAGGCGCAGCGTGTAGTCGCCGGGCGCCAGCGTCAGCACCGTCTCCATCTGGCCCTTGCCGAAGTGCACGTACTGCTCGTTGAAGGGCAGCGGCTTCGAGAAGTCGAGCGGCAGCTCGCGGTTGATCAGCAGGTGGTGGTGCCCGGTGCGCGGCTGCGGCTTCGTGATCGGCGCCAGGCCCATGCCGCTGAGCCCGAACTTCAGCACGAAGGGTGTCTCGATGCGCGCCCCGGAGCTCAGGTTGCTGAAGTACGTCTCCTTGACCGACAGCGGCGCCGCGACCACCCAGGGGTGCTGCGCCTCCTCGGCATGGCTGACCGCACCGCTCAGCAGCACAGCCGCCGCCAGCCCTGCGGCCTGTGTGACGCATTGGCGCATCTCCGTCTCCTCGTGTGTTCTTGTGGAACGGATCAGCATAGCCTGTCGCTCCCGGTTCTACACTCCGCAATTCCCCACAAGGGATTCACTGCGCCAGGAGAACCGGCATGAACGCTCGCGACYCCAACCTTCCGCTGCAGCCCGACGAAGCCACCGCCATCGCCGAGTTTGCGAACCGCACCTGGGACGAAGAGATCGTCCCGGCGCTGACCGACTACATCGCGATCCCGGCCAAGAGCCCGATGTTCGATGCCGACTGGCAGAAGAACGGGTACCTCGAGCGGGTGGTGCGCGATGCCGCGAGCTGGGTCGAGAGCAAGAAGGTGGCCGGGCTGAAGCTGGAAGTGGTGCGGATCGACGGCCGCACGCCGGTGATCTTCTTCGAGGTRCCGGCGACCAAGGCCGGCAGCACCGACACCATCTGCCTGTACGGCCACCTCGACAAGCAACCCGAATTCAACGGCTGGCGCAGCGACCTGGGGCCCTGGACGCCGAAGTACGAGAACGGCCTGCTGTACGGCCGCGGCGCCGCCGACGACGGCTACGCGGTCTACGCGTCGCTGACGGCGATCATGGCGCTCGACCGGCAGGGCATCCCGCGCCCGCGCTGCGTCGGCATCATCGAGGCCTGCGAGGAAAGCGGCTCGTTCGACCTGCCGGCCTACCTCGACGTGCTGCGCGAGCGGCTGGGCAACGTGAGCCTCGTCGTCTGCCTCGACAGCGGCGCCGGCAACTACGACCAGCTGTGGCTGACGACCAGCCTGCGCGGCATGGTCAGCGGCGTGCTGAAGGTGGAGATCCTGACCGAGGGCATCCACTCCGGCGACTCCAGCGGGCTGGTGCCGTCGAGCTTTCGCATCCTGCGCCAGGTGCTGGACCGGCTCGAAGACAGCAAGACCGGCCGGCTGCTGCCGGAGAGCTTCCATTGCGAGGTTCCCGCCGACCGCCTGGCGCAGGCGCAGACCACCGCGCAGATCCTCGGCGACGAGGTCTGGAAGCGCTTCCCGTGGGCCTGCGGCGCCGATGGTGGCCCGACGCTGCCGACCACCACCGACCCGACCGAGGCGCTGCTGAACCGCACCTGGCGCCCGACCCTGAGCGTCACCGGTGCCGACGGTTTCCCCGAGCTGAAGAATGCCGGCAACGTGCTGCGCCCGTACACCGCGTTCAAGCTGAGCCTGCGCCTGCCGCCGATGATCGACGGCAACGAGGCGGCGCTGCGCCTGAAGACGCTGCTCGAGGACAACGCGCCCTACAACGCCCGCGTGACCTTCGCGGCCGATGGCCGTGCCGGTGCGTACGGCGCGAGCGGCTGGAATGCGCCGAGCCTGGCGCCATGGCTGGAGGATGCGCTGAACAGCGCGTCGCAGGCGCAGTTCGGCGCGCCCTGCGGCTACGTCGGCCAGGGCGGCACGATCCCGCTGATGAGCCTGCTGCAGAAGGGCTTCCCGAAGGCACAGATGATGGTCTGCGGCGTGCTCGGCCCGAAGAGCAATGCGCACGGGCCGAACGAGTTCCTGCATGTGCCGTACGGGAAGAAGCTGACGGCGGCAGTGGCGCAGGTGATGGCGGCCTGCCCTTGAGGCGAGGCTCGCGGGCTGCGCAGTTCGTGGCCTGCGCCCTGCTCACCGGCACCGCCCTCGCCCAACCGCAAGGCATCACCACCGCTGCCCTCGACACCCGCGTCGCCGCGCTGGCGCCACGCCTGGTGGCCTGGCGCCGCGACATCCACGCCCATCCCGAACTCTCCGGCCAGGAGGTGCGCACCGCCGCGCTGGTGGCCGAGCACCTGCGCCGGCTGGGCCTGGAGGTGACGACCGGCGTCGGCGGACGCGGCGTGGTCGGCCTGCTGCGCGGCGGGCTGCCGGGGTCGCGCGTGGTTGCGCTGCGCGCCGACATGGACGCGCTGCCGGTGACCGAGGCGACCAACCTGCCGTTCGCGTCGCAGCAGACCGGCCGCTACCAGGGCGCGCAGACGCCGGTGATGCACGCCTGCGGCCACGACGGCCACACCGCGATCCTGATGGGCGTGGCCGAGTTGCTGGCCGGGCTGCGGGCGCAGGTTCCCGGCAGCGTGAAGTTCATCTTCCAGCCGGCCGAGGAAGGCCTCGCCGACCTGCCGTCGACCGCCGCCGAGAGCTGGGGCGCGCGCGCGATGGTCGAGGAAGGCGTGCTCGAGAACCCGAAGGTCGATGCGGTGTTCGGCCTGCAC
>NZ_JBFUGN010000734.1:0-3176 GCF_056402895.1 Rhizobacter sp. P3_B12
GACTGTCGCCGACTGTTTGACCACAACGAACGAAGTGAGTGGAGGGAGTTTCGGCGACGGTTCATGAAAGCAGATGGCGCAGGGGAGTCATCGCACCGCCAGGGGCGATGACCGCACCGGCCGGCGAGCCCCACACCCCCCGCCCGCGCCTTTGCCTCGCACAGAACTGCGCATGGAACCCATTCAGTACGTCTCGACGTGGAAACGCCCCTCGTCCACCAGCCGTTGGTGCAGCAGCGGCCAATCGAGCCCCGCCTCGGCGCAGATGTCGGCCAGCGCGTCCAGCACGCCGGTCTCCATGCCCTTCAGCCCGCACAGGTAGAGGCAGGTGTCGCCGCGCAGCAGCAGGGCAATGTCGGCGGCGCGCTCGCGCATCAGGTCCTGCACATAGCGGCGCGGCTGCCCCGGCACGCGTGAGAACGCGAGCGAGGTGTCGATGAACGAGGCCGGCAGCTTGGTCAAGGGCCCGAAGTACGGCAGCTCCTCCGGCCGGCGCGCGCCGAAGAACAGCATCAGCCCGCCGTAGACCGGCTTGCCCGCCTGCATCAGCCGCCGCCGGTGCTCGGTCATCGCCCGCATCGGCGCCGCGCCGGTGCCGGTGCACACCATCAGCAGGTTCGAGCCCGCATGGTTGGGCATCAGGAAACGGTCGCCGAACGGGCCGCAGACCTGCACCGTGTCGCCCTTGCGCAGGTCGCACAGGTAGTTCGACGCGACGCCGTGCACCGGTCGGCCGTCGTGGTCGCTCGTGACCCGCTTCACCGTCAGCGAGACGTTGTTGTAACCCTCGCGCTCGCCACTGCGCGGGCTCGCGACCGAGTACATGCGCAGGTAGTGCGACCTGCCGGCGGCATCGACACCGGGCGGCACGATGCCGATCGACTGCCCCTCGAGCAACGGAAAGAACTGCGTGCCGAAATCGAGCACCAGGTGGTGGATGTCGCCCTCGGCGTCGGCCGCGGTCAGCCGGAAGTTGCCGGCCACCGTCGCCTGCACCGGCTTTTTCAGCGTGTGCAGGTTCAGGTAGGGATGCGCGGCCGACCACGGCGGCCTCGGCGAGCTCGGCGACACCGCGGCATTCGCCTGCGGCGGCACCTCGTCGACCGGCGGCGCCCCCGCATCGGCCGGCACCTGCGCGAGCGCCGGCATCTCCTGCTTCGGCGGCAACTCGTCCCAGCCGAACTGCGCCTCGATCGAATACGCCGCCGCCTTCGGCACCGGGTGCCAGTGGTCGATGCTGCCGGTCGGGCACGGCGACACGCAGGCCTGGCAGCCGTTGCAGATGGCCGCGTCGACGACGTAGTTGCGGTCGTCGTGCGTGATCGCGTCGACCGGGCAGGTCTCCTCGCAGGTGTTGCAGCGGATGCAGACCTCGGGATCGATCAGGTGCTGCTGGATGAAGACGACCGGGTCCATCACATCCTCAGTTGAAACGCACGTACTCGAAGTCGACCGGCTGCTTGTTGATGCCGATCGGCGGCGGCGCAATCCAGTTCGCGTACTTGCCGGGTTCGACCACGCGGCCCATCAGCGACGCGACATAGGCGCGGTCTTCCTCGCTCGCGAGCCATTCGCGCACATGGGCCTGCCATTCGATCTCGCCGATCACCCGGCCGTCGGGGCTCACGCGCAGCCCGGCGAAGCTGCCGATGTGGCGGTTGAAGGCCTTGTGCGGCACGCTCAGCCGGAACGCGATGCCGGCCTTCTCGATCACCTTGTTCCAGCGGTTCACGCCGGCCGACGAGTCGCGGATGTAGTCGTCGCGCAGCACCTCGTTCAGCGCGTTCAGCATCGGCACCTCCTTGTCGACCAGCACGCCGTCGCGCACGTCGAGGATCTTGTAGTGGGCGCCCTTCAGCACGTGGTCATCGGCGCGCTTGCCTTCTTCGTAGCGGCCCTTCAGGCCCGAGCTGTAGAAGATCGCCGCGTTGCTCGACTGGTCGGCACCGAACAGGTCGATCGTCACGCTGTAGTGGAAGTTCAGGTAGCGCTGGATCGTCGGCAGGTCGATCACGCCGTGGCGGCGCAGCTCGGCCGGGTCTTCGATGCCGGTCTGCTTCATCACCTCGCAGGTGCGCTGGATCACGCGCGACACCCCCGACTCGCCGACGAACATGTGGTGCGCCTCTTCGGTCAGCATGAAGCGCGTGGTGCGCGACAACGGATCGAACGCGCTCTCGGCCAGCGCGCACAGCTGGAACTTGCCGTCGCGGTCGGTGAAGTAGGTGAACATGTAGAACGCCAGCCAGTCGGGCGTCTCTTCATTGAAGGCCCCGAGGATGCGCGGGTTGTCCTGGTCGCCGGAGCGGCGCTCGAGCAGTGCCTCGGCCTCCTCGCGGCCGTCGCGGCCGAAGTGCTTGTGCAGCAGGTAGACCATCGCCCACAGGTGGCGGCCTTCCTCGACGTTCACCTGGAACAGGTTGCGCAGGTCGTACTGGCTGGGCGCCGTCTTGCCGAGGTGGCGCTGCTGCTCGACCGAGGCCGGCTCGGTGTCGCCCTGCGTGACGATGATGCGGCGCAGGTTGGCGCGGTGCTCGCCGGGCACGTCCTGCCAGGCGGCCTCGCCCTGGTGGTCGCCGAAGCCGATCCTGCGGTCGGCCTCGGGCTGCGCGAGGAAGATGCCCCAGCGGTAGTCGGGCATCTTCACGTGGCCGAACTGCGCCCAACCGTCGGGCGTGGTGCTGGTCGCGGTGCGCAGGTAGACATCGAAGCCGTGCGAGCCGTCGGGGCCCATGTCCTGCCACCAGTTCAGGTAGTTGGGCTGCCAGTGCTCGAGCGCACGCTGCAGCGTCCGGTCCTCGGACAGGTTGACGTTGTTGGGGATCTTGTCGGTGTAGTTGATGCTGGACATGGACTTGGTTTCGTTGCGCTGCACTTCGACAGGCTCAGTGCGAACGGCTTGTGTACGCCTTCAGACTCTCTTCCAGTCGAACTGCGCCTTGTGCCCGGTGCCGTAGACCTTCAGCGCGCCCGCTTCGCCGACGGCGTTCGGGCGGTTGAAGATCCAGTTCTGCCACGCGGTCAGCCGGCCGAAGATGCGGGTCTCCATGCTCTCGGTGCCGGCGAAGCGCAGGTTGGCCTCCRGGCCGGTCAGCGCATCGGGCGACAGGCTCGCGCGCTCCTCCAGCGCGATGCGGATCTCGTCGGCCCAGTCGATGTCGTCCGGCGCCGCCGTG
>NZ_JBFUGN010000735.1:0-3175 GCF_056402895.1 Rhizobacter sp. P3_B12
CGCCGGTGTAGACCGACGCATAGACGACCCAGATCGCGAGCGCCCAGACGCTGAAGAAGAACACCGAGAACCAGTCCATCGCGGCCGAGGTGCCGCGGTGCAGCGTCGGCAGCGCGAACGCCGCCAGCACCGCGAGCGGCGGCAGGCCGAGCATCAGCGCGCGGTCGGAGCCGCCCATCGCGAGGCAGGCGATCACGCTCACGAGCACGCAGCCGAGCGGCGCGGTGATGTGCCGGTTCAGCCACTGCGCGCGCCAGCGCCACAGCGTCCAGAACGCGAGCAGCCAGCCCGGCCACATGAACCAGACGAAGAGCTTGCCCAGGCTCACGAAATCGCTCGCCTCGACGTAGCCATCGAGCCGCCAGGCCCAGGCGCCGAGCAGGGTCGCGACCAGCAGCCCCAGCACGCCGCCGGCGGCGATCCACAGCGTGAAGCGGCGTGCCGGCTCGTAGCTCGAGCGGCCACAGACGATGCCGCCGGTGACGGCGAGCAGCGCCCCGATCATCGGCGCCCCGCTGGCTGCGAGCGCCGGCAGCGCCAGCATCACTGCCGCCTTGCTCTGCCAGCCGCGGAACGGGCAGGCCGCCAGCGCGTAGAGGAACAGCGAGACGCTGGCCAGCTGCGCGAGCTCGGGCGTGGTCTCGTGGCCGAGCTGCAGCAGGCCGAGGCTCGCGATCAGCGCGAGCAAGGCGCCGTCGGCTATGGCGCGGGCGTAGTCGATCGGGCTCGCCTCGCCGCCGAACGCGAACGGCACCGGTTGCGCCGCCTCGGTGCGCGCGAAGTGGTAGGTGCTGTACCAGGTCAGCAGCAGCGTGACGCCCAGCAGCATCGTGAACGGGATGCGGGCCGCGAGCGGCTGGCCGAGCAGGCCGCCGAGCAGCTTGATGAAGACGGCGCCCAGCCAGTACGGCAGCAGCGCCGAATCGCTCGGGATGCCGGCGACGGTCGGCGACCACCAGCTGGTGCTGCCCTGGGCGATGTCGACCATGTAGCCGAAGGCCGTCATGTCGGCAGCCTTCCACGGGTCGCGCCCGAACAGGCCGGGCAGCAGGTAGGCCGCGCAGAACAACAGCAGGGCCAGGCGCGGCAGGCGCTGGGCCGCACGCTGGGTGACGAGGGCAGGGGTGGGCGAGTTCAAGGAAAGTGGCGCAGGCTGTTCTCGGGACGGCGACGATGATGCAGCAACTTGTGCACGAAGTTCGTGCGCGCCAATGAAAAAGGCAGCCCGCAGGCTGCCTTCGCTTGTCTCGTGGAGAGACTGGTTACTTCGACTTCAGGTGCGCAAACTTGTTGCGGAACTTCTCGACGCGACCGCCCAGCGAGTCGATGCTCTTCTGGGTGCCGGTGTAGAACGGGTGCGATTCGCTGGTGGTTTCCAGCTTGATCAGCGGCAGCTCACGGCCATCTTCCATCTTGATGGTTTCCTTCGTCTGGGCGCACGAGCGCGTGACGAACTTGAAACCGTTGGACAGGTCCACGAAGCAGATGTCGCGGTAGTTCGGGTGGATGCCTTCTTTGGCCATGAGAAACCTCTTCAGCGCTGTGATACCGGGAGCCACGCCAAACCACTTGGCGCACTTTCCGGAATGCGGAAAACCGCGGATTATAGCGTCGACCGCGCAGGCATCAACCGCCGCGACGCATCATGTCGAAGAAATCGTGGTTGTTCTTCGTGGATTTCATCTTGTCGAGGATGAATTCCATCGCCTCGATCTCGTCCATCGGGTACAGCAGTTTCCGCAGGATCCAGGTCTTCTGCAGGATCTCGGGCTGCAGCAGCAGCTCTTCGCGGCGCGTGCCGCTCTTGTTGATCAGGATCGACGGGTAGACGCGCTTCTCGGCCATGCGGCGATCCAGGTGGATCTCGCAGTTGCCGGTGCCCTTGAACTCTTCGTAGATCAGGTCGTCCATGCGGCTGCCGGTGTCGATCAGCGCGGTGCCGATGATCGTCAGCGAGCCGCCTTCCTCGACATTGCGCGCCGCGCCGAAGAAGCGCTTCGGGCGCTGCAGCGCGTTCGAGTCCATGCCGCCGGTCAGCACCTTGCCGGACGAAGGCAGCACGTTGTTGTAGGCGCGGGCCAGGCGGGTGATCGAGTCGAGCAGGATCACCACGTCCTTGCGCATCTCGACCAGGCGCTTCGCGCGCTCGATCACCATCTCGGCGACCTGCACGTGGCGCGCGGCCGGTTCGTCGAAGGTGGAGCTGATGACCTCGCCGCGCACCGTGCGGACCATCTCGGTCACTTCTTCCGGCCGTTCGTCGACCAGCAGCACGATCAGGTAGATGTCGGGGTGGTTGGCGACCAGCGCATGTGCCAGCTGCTGCATCATCACCGTCTTGCCGGTCTTGGGCTGGGCGACGAGCAGTGCGCGCTGGCCTTTGCCGATCGGCGCGATCAGGTCGATGATGCGGCTGGTGACGTTCTCTTCGCTCTTGATGTCGCGTTCGAGCTTGAACTGTTCCTTCGGGAACAGCGGCGTCAAGTTCTCGAACATGATCTTGTGCTTGCTCTCCTCGGGCGTCAGGCCGTTGACCCGGTCGACCTTGACGAGCGCGAAGTAGCGTTCGCCGTCCTTCGGAACCCGCACCTCGCCTTCGACGGCGTCGCCGGTGTGCAGGTTGAAGCGGCGGATCTGGCTCGGCGACAGGTAGATGTCGTCGGTCGAGGCCATGTAGCTCGCGTCGGGGGCCCGCAGGAAGCCGAAGCCGTCGGGCAGCACCTCGAGCACGCCGTCGCCGAACACCTGCTCGCCGCCTTTCGCGCGCTTCTTCATGATCGCGAACATCAGCTCCTGCTTGCGCATGCGGGCGACGTTCTCGATCTCCAGTGCCTCACCCATCGTGATGAGCTCGGAGACGTGGAGCGCTTTCAGTTCAGACAAATGCATGGGCAGGGCCCCTGGATGGAAAGAGTGCAGGCAGGGTCCGTGAAACCGGACCCGGATCGATCACTGCGACAAGTGGTGCGAGCGACCCGGCATCGGGTTGCAGGACAACTTGGCACCGCTCTCGCGACGACAGAAATGCTGGGGTTTTGAAACGCTGGAGTTTTGTGCCGGACCTACGCGCCGCTGCCGATGGCGGCTTTGGGCGAGGTGGCAATCTTCAGGTGGTGGCTTCAGTCCGTCCGGGGAGAACGGGGCCCGAGGCCACCACGATTCGGCGGATTATAGA
>NZ_JBFUGN010000736.1:0-3174 GCF_056402895.1 Rhizobacter sp. P3_B12
GTGTGGGCATCGGACCTTGTTTCAGACCGCCTCCCAGCGCTCGCTGCGCTCGGAGCGGAACAGCGCGTCGATCACCCGCATGTTGGTGATCGCGTCGTCGACGCCGTAGGGCAGCGCGATCTCGCCACGCACCGCGCGCGAGAACGCGTCGCCCTGCAGCGTGTACTGGTCGGACTCGGGGAGGGTTTCGGTCTCGATGGCCGAGCCGTCGAGCGCGCGGCCGTCGTCGATGAAGATCTTCGTCCGGCCGCCGAGCGGCGCATTGAACGGGATCTGGATCTCGATGCGCCCGGTGGTGCCGACCACCTGCACGCGCTGGTACGGCACGCTCTGCGTCGACACCGTGAAATCGAGGTGACGGCCGCCGCCGAAGTCGGCGAGTGCGCTGCAGCTGCGGTCGGTGTGGAAGTTCGGGTCGCGGTCGACCAGCGCGATCACGCGCTTCGGGTCGGCCTCGAACATGAAGCGGCCGGCGACGATCGCGTAGCAGCCGATGTCGTACAGCGCGCCGCCGCCGATGTCGGCCATGTTGCGGATGTTGGCGGGGTCGTCGTTGAAGTACGAGAAGAACACCTGCACCTGGCGCACGGTGCCGATGCGGCCGGCGCGCAGCAGCTCGCGCACGCGCAGCCACTGCGGGTGGTAGCGCACCATGAAGGCCTCGCTGACGAGCACCTTGTCGGCGACGGTGCGCAGCTCGGCGGCCTCCTGTGCGGTGATCGACACCGGCTTCTCGCACAGCACATGCTTGCCGGCGCGCGCGGCCTGCAGCGTCAGCGGGATGTGCAGGTGGTTGGGCAGCGGGTTGTAGACGGCCTCGATCTCGGGGTCGGCGAGCATCTCCTCGTAGGAGCCGTAGGCCTTGGCCAGCCCGAGCTTCTGTGCTGCCCGCTGCGCCGGTTCGAGCGAGCGCGACGCGATGCCGCGCACCTCGCAGAAGGCGCTCTTCTGCATGCCGGGAATGACTTTCTCGAGCCCGATCTTCGCGGTGCTGAGCACCCCCCACACGACCTTCTTCATGCTGCCTCCGAAAATGATGCCGGCGCAGACTTTAGTCCGCGCGGGCGGGTTCGGGAAGGCGCAGGGGCAATCAGCTGCGCAGGTCGCGGCGCATGCGGACGGCGTCTTCGACGTCTTCGTAGTAGCCGGAGACGATGCCGGTCTCGCGGAAGCCGTGGTGCTTGTAGAACGAGCGGGCCTGCGTGTTGCTGGCGCGCGCCTCGACGCGGATCACCGCAATGCCCGCGGCGCGGGTGGTGGCATCGAGCCAGGCCATCAGGGTCGAGCCGATATGGCGGTGGCGCTGCGCCGCGGCGACCGCGAGCAGCAGCAGGTGCGCTTCCTCGTCGTCGTATTTCATGATCGCGAAGCCGTGCAGCACGCCCTGCTCGTGGCCGACGATCACATTGGTGCTGCGGTCGCGCAGGCTGCGGCGCACGCGTTGCGGCGTCCAGCGCCAGGGCAGGCCGTGCTCGATGGCCTCGCGCGACAGCGCGGCGATCGCGTGCGCGTCTTCGGGCAGGGCGAGTCGGATCTCGACGGGGGCGGGCATGGCGCGCAGCTTAAGCGCTCCGGCCCCCCGATCCGGGCGGGCGAACACGCCGATTTTTTTGATAGACTGGCGCCCTTGTTGGGGGGGTAGCTCAGCTGGGAGAGCGTCGCGTTCGCAATGCGAAGGTCGGGAGTTCGATCCTCCTCCTCTCCACCAACAATGATGCAGGCCTCAGAGGGAAACCTCTGAGGCCTTTCTGTTTCAGGCCCTCACTCCCCCATTTTTCGCTCCAGGTCGAAGGCTTGGTTGCCTGCCTGCTCGTGCACCAGCGCGGCCAGCTTCTTGAACATCCTCTCGTCGATGTTCTCCCAGCGCTGGGTCATGGTTGTGGCGCGGAGCACGCTCAAGGAGGGGGAGCCCTCCACGGGCGATTTCTCGACTACCGTTGAGCGCCGCTTGTCCCAATCGGAGTGCGCAATCATGGTGTCTCTGGCGTCGACGATGCGCGTGTGAAGCGCCTTCAGGTCGGCATCCTGCGCGACCTGAAGTTGCCCCAGGTCGACTTTCTTGTCGGCTTCCCCGTTGGTCCTCTCGCTCTTCTTGAAGCTGCGTGCATAGACCACGATGGCTGCGTGCATCAGTGCTGAGTGGATGGTGCCTTCAGGGTCCGCATCGGGGCCTTTGCTGCGGAGCGAAGTCAGGGCGTCAAGGTACTTCGCAGCTTGCTCGGCATCCTTGGCCAACAGCGATAGCCGGTTTGCAGTCGGGTTGCTCGTCACAGGCATGTCAGTTCCTCAATCCATGAGCCCACGGCAGAGGCACCATCATTTCTGTGGCGCACCGGGTTGCCTTGACGATACCTGCATCAATGCACATGCTGCGCTATTCGCGACACCTTTGAGTCCAGACCGACATGAGCAAGCCATCCACCGATAAAACCTCGTCCGAGCCGCGTGCGGACAAGCCGCTGCGCCAGTCCGACATCGACGCCGGCAAGTTGGTGTTGCGCAAGCGCGGCACAGGAGCGGCTGTCCAGCCACTCGAAGCGCAGACGGTTTGCGAGGAGCGCGAGCGCATCGAGGAAGGCAAGCTTGAGGCCCTCAACCAGGCGGCCCGCCAAGGTTGGCTCGACGTCTCGGCGGGGCGGTACGTCGATGTCGCAGATGATCAGCTTGAGGATTTCGTTGGAAACATGGGGCGGCGTGCCGCGCGCAAGACCAAGACGGCGAGCTGATGCATTCCCGCGCCCTCAGGCCTTCATCCCCCTCAGCACGTCATAGCATGCCCCCATGGTGTGGTAATCCACCTTCCCGGCCGGGCTCTTCTCGTCCGAGATCTTGCGGTTGTCGGGCGTGAGGATGCGGTAMCAGGCGCCGTGCTCGTGGTCGATCATGTGCGCCCAGCTGTAGCCCCACAGCTTGTCGTACCAGCCCCAGTACGCAGCGTCGCCGGTGCGCAGCGCGAGCAGCGCCGCCGCGGCCAGGCTTTCGGCCTGCACCCAGAAATACTTATCGCCGTCGCACACGCTGCCGTCGGGCGCGAAGCCGTAGACCAGGCCGCCGTGCGTCGCGTCCCAGCCGCGCCGCATCGCGGTGTCGAAGAAGCGGCGCGCGGTCGGCAGCAGCCACGCGGGCCGCTGATTGGCCGGCAGGTGGGTCTCCAGCTGCAGCAGCAGCTTGGCC
>NZ_JBFUGN010000737.1:0-3173 GCF_056402895.1 Rhizobacter sp. P3_B12
GCGCTCCACCTCGTCGAGCTTGTGCGAGATGTAGACGATGGTCACGCCGTCGGCCTTCAGCTGCGCGATCAGCGCGAACAGCCGCTGCGTCTCGCCGGGCGTGAGCGTCGCGGTCGGCTCGTCCATGATCAGCAGCCGCGCCTTGCGCGACAGCGCCTTCGCGATCTCGACCAACTGCTTCTCGGCGACGATCAGCTCGCGCACCCGGGTGTCGGGGTCGGCATCCAGGCCGACCTGCTGCAGCACGCGGCGCGCTTCGTCGCGCATCGCCGCGTCGTCGAGCAGCCAGCCGCGTCGGCGCTCATGGCCGAGGAAGATGTTCTGCGCGATGCTCAGGTCCTCGGCCAGGTTGAACTCCTGGTGGATCAGCACGATGCCGCAGCGCTCGGCATCGCGCGAGTTCGTGAAGCGCTGCGGCGCGCCGTCGACGCGCAGTTCGCCATCGCTCAAGGCCTCGTAGCCGGAGAGGATCTTCATCAGCGTCGACTTGCCGGCACCGTTCTCGCCGAGCAGGCCGACCACGCGGCCGGGTTCGAGCTCGAAACTGACGCCGTGCAGCACGCGCACCGGGCCGAAGTCCTTGGTCACATCGGCGAACGACACTTGAAGGCTCATGTCACGGCCTCCGGAACGCTGCCGCGTGCGCGCATCGTCTCCTGCAGCGCCAGCACGCCGGCGCCGATCACGCCGGTGCGCTCGCCGAGCGGCGCGTACTGGATGTCGAGGTGCCGCGTCGACAGCGCCAGCGAGCGGTGGTACACGCTCTGCCGGATCGACGCCAGCAGCAGCGGCCCGATGCCGGTGATGCCGCCGCCGATGAACACATGCGACGGGTTGAAGAAGTTGACGATCGACGCCAGCATCTGCCCGATGCGCGTGCCGGCCTTCTGCACGATGCCGTGCGCGGCGGCGTCGCCGGCGCGGCTCGCCTGGCCCACGTCGATCGGCGAGATGCTGCCCTGCGCCTTCAGCACCTGGGCCAGCAACGCGCTCTGGCCCGACTGCGCCGCCTCGACCGCCATGCGCGAGATCGCCGGCCCGGCCGCCATCGCCTCGACGCAACCCAGGTTGCCGCAGTGGCAGCGCGGGCCGTCGGGGTCGACGCAGATGTGGCCGACGTCGCCGGCCGAGCCGTCGGCACCGCGGTAGACCTCGCCGTGGCAGACGATGCCGCAGCCGATGCCGGTGCCGATCTTGACCACCAGGAAATTGGGCAGCCGCCGGTGCAGCCGCCACAGCTCGCCGAGCGCCATCACGTTGACGTCGTTGTCGATGAAGACCGGCGCCGCATAGTCCTCGCCCAGCACGTCGCGGATCGACAGCCCTTCCCAGCCCGGCATCAGCGGCGGGTTGACCAGCAGCCCGCTGCCGAAGGCGACCGGCCCCGGCACCCCCATGCCGATGCCGATCACCTCCTTGCGGGTCGCGCCGCAGCGCTGCAGCAGCTCGCGCAGCAGCTCGCGGATGCGCGACAGCAGCACCGCCGGGCTGGCGCGCACGTCGGCCGGCTCGGCATGGTGGGCCAGCACGCCCATGTCGGGCGAGAGGATCGCCACGTCGAGGCTGGTCGCGCCGAGGTCGATGCACGCGAGCACGCCGACCGCGCGGCTCATGCGCAGCGCCTCCGGCCGGCGCCCGCCGGACGAGGCCTGCAGGCCGATCTCTTCCAGCAGGCCGCGCTCCACCAGGCCGGCGACCGCTGCGTTGGCCTTGCTCTTCGAGAAGGTGGATGCGGCGGCCAGCGCGCTGCGCGAGCTGCTGGCCGACCAGAACACGGTCTCCAGCACGGCCAGTTCACCCGGCGACAGATCGTCCCAGCGGATCACCTTGCTTGTCTCCTTGCGGCCGTGGTCGGCCTGCCTGTGGTCGTCTTCGGGCCGGAACGTCCGGGCCGAGCGCCTTGGAGCGGATGCTAAGAACAGCACTTCGGCGCCGCAAGTGCGATCTTTGACCAAATTCAGGTCAAATGCATGGCGACCCCAGAGGCATATCCGGTCCGGCATGCCGGCCTGTACCATCCTGCGGACCACCTCGCGCTCACCCGCTGCACCATGCGCCAGCTCGAAAAACTGTCGATCGAGAACTACAAGTCCATCCGCCAGCAGACGCTCGAGCTGGGGAAACTCAATGTCTTCATCGGCGGCAATGGTTCGGGGAAGTCGAACCTGATCTCGGTGTTCAGGTTCCTGCGGGAAATCGTGACCGAGAACCTGCAGGGCCACGTGGGTGTCAAGGGGGGTGCTGATGCGCTGCTCCACCTGGGCCAGAAGCATTCGCGCTCGATGTCCTTTGCGCTGGCGTTCTCGCAAGGCCGGATCGAGAGCACTTACCGGGTTTCACTCGTGCCAACGGCTGATGACAGCCTGCTGGTCGATGAGGAGACCGCATCGCTCCGGGATGCTGCGGTAAAGCCCTACCAGGTGTCCCAGGTTGAGGCCGCCGCGCCCGCCAAAGAGTCCACGCTGGCTCGACAGGCCCACGTGGCCGCGCAGAAGGCCATGCTCGACCTGAAGAGCTACCGCGTCTACCACTTCCACGACACGAGCGACAGCGCCGCGGTGAAGTTGACGGGAGACGTCGACGACAACCGCTTCCTGCGGCCCCAGGCGGAGAATCTCGCTTCTTACCTCTTCTGGATGCGCGGCAAGCACCCGGACCACTACCGCAACCTCGTCGACATCGTCCGGCAGGTCGCGCCCTTTTTCGACGACTTCCAGCTGCAGCCGTCGCGCTTGAATGAATCGAAGATCCGGCTCGAATGGCGCGAGCGGGGCAGCGACGCCTACATGAACGCACACGCCCTCTCCRACGGCACGCTGCGATTCATCTGTCTGGTGACGCTGCTGACCCAGCCCGAGTTGCCGGGACTCGTCCTGCTTGATGAGCCGGAATTGGGCCTTCACCCCGCAGCCATCACGCTGCTGGCCGACCTCATTTCCTCGGCATCGGAGCGAACCCAGGTGATCGCGGCCACTCAGTCGGTATCGCTCGTGAACCGACTGAAGCCTGAAGACCTGTGGACCGTCGATCGCCAGGAGGGGCCGACACAGTTCCGCCACCTGAGCAGCAGCGACATGTCGCAATGGCTCGATCACTACGCGCTGGGCGAGCTCTGGGAAATGAACGTGCTGGGCGCCAGGCCGTGAAACGGGTGCTCATCGTCGTCGAAGGAC
>NZ_JBFUGN010000738.1:0-3169 GCF_056402895.1 Rhizobacter sp. P3_B12
GAGTTGTGGGGCCACGACGTGCAGACGGCACCGACCCCCGAGGCCGGGCTGCGGCTGGCGCGCAGCCAGCAGCCGCAGATCGTGCTGTGCGACATCAGCCAGCCCGATTTCGACGCCGCCGCGCTGCTGGAGCCGCTGCGCAGCCACCTGATCGGCATGCCGGTGTTCTTTGCCGCACTGAATGCACGCGGCCGCCACGACGACGAGGCGCGTGCGCTGGAGGCGGGCTTCGACGCCTACCTGGTGAAGCCGCTGCGGCCGGAAAACCTCGGCCGCCTGATCCACGCCTTCGCGACGCGGATCTAGCTCACGACGAGGCCCAGCTGGTGTCCTGCGTCAGGTCGGCCGAGCGCGTGTCGAGGCCGTCGGGCCCGACAGCGCCCGCCGCCTGGTATTCCTTCAGGCGGTTGTAGAGCGTCTTCAGGCTGATGCCCAGCGTCGCGGCCGTCTTCTCCTTGTGGCGGCCGAGGTACTCCAGCGTCGCGAGCGTCACCTGCCGCTCGATCTCGGCGAGCGGCGTGCCGACCCACACGGTGATCGCCGGTGCCCCGCCCTCGACCGCGATCGGCGAGGTCGGGATCGATGCGCCCGACACCTCGCCGTCCGGCGATTGCGGCAGGCACTCGTCGTCGATCGTGCTGTCGAGCGCCATCACGTACGAGCGGTACACCACGTTGCGCAGTTCGCGCACGTTGCCCGGCCATTCGTAGCGCGCCAGGCGCTGCAAGGCCTGCGGCGAGAAGCGCTTGGGTGTGCCCTCGCGCTCCGAGATCTGCTGCACGAAATGCTCGGCCAGCAACGAGACGTCTTCCGAGCGCTGGCGCAGCGCCGGCAGGTGGATCGGGAACACGTTCAACCGGTACAGCAGGTCCTCGCGCAGCTTGCCGCTGGCCACCGCCTGCAGCGGGCTGCGGTTGGTGGCGGCGATCATCCGCACGTCGGTCTCGAGCGTCTGCGTGGAGCCGACGCGCATGAAGGTGCCGGTCTCCAGCACGCGCAGCAGCTTGACCTGCAGGTCCAGCGGCATCTCGGTGATCTCGTCGAGGAACAGCGTGCCGCCGCTCGCCCGCTCGAAGAAGCCCTGGTGCTGCCGGTCGGCGCCGGTGAAGCTGCCCTTCTCGTGGCCGAAGATCTCGCTCTCGATCAGGTGCGGCGAGATCGCGCCGCAGTTGACGGCCAGGAACGGCTTGCCGCGCCGGCGGCTCAGGTCGTGCACCGTGCGGGCAACCACCTCCTTGCCGGTGCCGCTCTCGCCGGTGATGAACACCGTGACGGCCGTGCCGGCGACGCGCTGCACCTGCTCGTAGACGCGGCGCATCGGCGCCGAGCGGCCCCACAGCGCACCGAAGTGGCCGTCGCTCTCCAGCGTGGCCAGCAGGTCCGACGACTCCGCCTTCAGCATCGACGGCTTGGTGACGCGCGACAGCACGCCCTTCAGCTGCTTCAGGCTCATCGGCTTGACGAGGTAGTCGGCCGCGCCCAGGCGCAGCGCCTGGATCGAGGTGTCCAGGCTCGCCTGGCCGGTCATCAGCACCACGTCGGTGTTGCTCATGCCCTTGGCCTCGTTCAGCAGTTCCATGCCGTTGCCGTCGGGCAGCATCAGATCGAGCAGCACGATGTCGGGCTCCTGCAGCGCGAGCTGCCGGCGCGCATCGCGCAGCGACCCCGCGGTGGCCACGGTGAAGCCCTCGCTCGCGATCAGCATCGCCATCGTCTCGGCCGAATCCGGCTCGTCATCCACCACCAAGGCGTGCGGCATCACAGAACTCCTCTTGCGGACCGGTGGGCCCGCAGCAAGCGGCCCGGACACGCCGGGACCACGCGGAACCGTCGGGCACAGCGATTGCCATGACAGTTCATCCAACACTCCACCGCCGACCATGCATCGGTCTCCATCCAAAGCTTCCTCTCCTGCAAGCCACAGCAACTACCGCAGCGCCGAGTCGGTGGACGACCTGACGCAGGCCAATGTGCAGGCCATCCAGCGCCTCGAGCACGAGGCGAGCCGCGTGCGCGGCCCGATGGACCGCTTTGCCGACCACGTCAGTTCGTTCTGCGGCAGCCCCGTGTTCTTCTGGGTCCACGTCGCGTGGTTCGCCGGCTGGATCGCCTTCAACCTGCAACCCGGCCCGCAGGCCTTCGACCCGTATCCGTTCACCTTCCTGACGCTGGTGGTGTCGCTGGAAGCGATCTTCCTGTCGACCTTCATCCTCATGAGCCAGAACCATGCCGCCCGCATCAGCGAACGGCGCAACCAGCTCGACCTGCAGATCAACCTGCTCACGGAGCAGGAGAACACGAAAATGTTGCAGTWGCTTGAACGCATCGGGCGTGCGGTCGGCGTGGTCGACGACAAGGACCCGAGCCTGCAGGTGCTCGAGCAGGCGATGCGGCCCGACAAGCTTGCCGAGCAGATCGACAAGGCGGCGTCGGATTGCGCGTGACCCCCGCTTCCTGCCGTCGTCATGGTGGACATCGTTACTGCTGATCACCGGATCGTTCCCTCATCGGCCCGAGCCAGCGGCCAAAGTGCGCGACGATAGCTTGCGCTGCAGGGCCCTCCCGCGTGCAGTGGTAACGAGGCGTCAGTGCGGGCGACGGCGGTGCTGCGGCACGGCTTGCGAGTTGTCACACACCGAAGCCTGTGCAGGCTGCGCGTGTGTCCCGGCCCCAACGCCGGCAGCGACACCTTCACTCCGGGGATGGACAGGATGCCGGGCCGCATCGGGATGACTCCCCGTACCGCGCTCAACCGAGCGCGAAGCAACGGAGGTGCAGATCGGCACGGGCACCGTTGCCCGCCATTTGCCGGGCGCAGGCGCGCAAGGCCTGCGACACCGCCGCCACGAGCTTCGAGGTCGGGCGCACCGCACGGCCCTTGCGCAGCAGGCTGTCGACCAGGAAACCGTCTTCATCGATCATCTCGGCGAGCAGGCGCTCCTCGTCGTCGAACAGCACGGCGCGCGGCGACTCCTTCGAGCCGAAGAGCAGCAGGTAGCGAGCGCAATTGTTGGTTTTCATGACGGCTTTTTCTGGCGATGCAACATCTGGATGCCGGATGCTCGCGCAGGCACGGTTCGCGGGCCAGTCGCCAGCACCGGATTCGAACGTCGGAAAACGCCTACGCGGTCCTACAAGGGGGCCCGGTGCACCTCCTGCCCTCCTACAG
>NZ_JBFUGN010000739.1:0-3167 GCF_056402895.1 Rhizobacter sp. P3_B12
CAGCATGCTCGCCGGCCTGATCGCCCTCTACTTCTGTCTGGGCTGACGGGGGAGGCACGCCAGTGCCTCGGGGCTGGGTCATCCACGCCGGTACAATCTCGTTTTTAATACCCGGTGATTCACATGTCGTCTGCTTGGCTCCTGCCCGAGCACATTGCCGACGTCCTGCCTGCGCAGGCACGGCGCATCGAGGATCTGCGTCGAGACCTGCTCGACGGGGCTCGCAGCTACGGCTTCGAACTGGTGATGCCGCCGCTGCTGGAGCACATCGAATCGCTGCTGTCGGGCACCGGCCGCGAACTCGACCTGAAGACCTTCAAGCTGATCGACCAGCTCAGCGGCCGCACGATCGGCGTGCGGGCCGACACCACGCCACAGGTCGCGCGCATCGATGCGCATCTGCTGAACCGCCAGGGCGTGGCCCGGCTGTGCTACTGCGGACCCGTCCTGCACACCCGCCCGTCCGGTGTGAACGTGACGCGCGAGCCGTTGCAGTTCGGTGCCGAGATCTACGGGCACCGCGGCCTCGAGGCCGACCTCGAGATCCAGGAGCTCGCGCTCGACCTGCTGCAGCGCGCCGGTGCGAACCAGCTGACGCTCGACATGGGCGACGCACGCATCGTGCGGGCCCTGCTGGCCGGCAGCGGTCTGCCCGCGCCGGCGGTGGCCGCGCTCTATGCCGCGCTCGCCGCGAAGGACCAACCCACCGTGGCCGAGCTCACGGCGTCGCTGCCCGAGCCGTCGCGCAGCGGCTTGCTGGCGCTGCTGCGGCTGTACGGCGGCGAAGAGGTGCTGGCGGCCGCCCGCACGCAATTGCCCGCGCTGCCGCTGATCACCGCGGCGCTCGACGACCTGCAGTGGCTCACGCAGCACCTGAAACAGGCGCACTCCGGGGTGCGCATCGGCTTCGACCTGGCCGATCTCGGCGGCTACGACTACTACAGCGGCGCGCGCTTCGCGGTGTATGCCGCCGGCTCCAGCGACGCGGTGGCGCGTGGCGGGCGCTACGACGAGGTCGGCGCGGTGTTCGGCCGCACCCGGCCGGCGGTCGGCTTCAGCCTGATCGACCTGAAGGAGCTGGTGCTGATCGCGCCGCCGCGGGCGATGCGGGCGGCGATCCGCGCGCCCTGGGGCGAGGATGCAGCGCTGCGCGCCGCGATCCGGCAACTGAGGGAGCAGGGCGAGYCGGTCGTCTGCATCCTGCCGGGGCATGAACACGAGGGCCAGGAATTCGACTGCGACCGCGAGCTGGTCGCGCAGGCCGGCCAGTGGCAGGTGCGAGCGCTCTGACGCCGCCTGCCGATCCACCCATTCGAGACATTGGACAGGACAGACATGGAACAGACACGCGGCGGCCACAACGTGGTCGTGGTCGGCACCCAGTGGGGCGACGAAGGCAAGGGCAAGGTGGTGGACTGGCTGACCGACCACGCGCAGGCGGTGGTGCGCTTCCAGGGCGGCCACAACGCCGGCCACACGCTGGTGATCAAGGGCGTCAAGACGGCGCTGCAGCTGATCCCGTCGGGCATCATGCGCGAGGGCGTGGCCTGCTACATCGGCAATGGCGTGGTCGTCGATCCGGTGCACCTGCTCGGCGAGATCGAGCGCCTGGAAGCCATCGGGCTCGAGGTGCGTTCGCGCCTGTTCATCAGCGAATCCTGCCCGCTGATCCTGCCGTTCCACGTCGAGGTCGACAAGGCGCGCGAGGCGCTGCGCGAGACCAGCGGCGCCGGCAAGATCGGCACCACCGGCAAGGGGATCGGCCCGGCCTATGAAGACAAGGTCGCGCGCCGCGCGCTGCGCGTGCAGGACCTGAAGCACCCCGAGCGCTTCGCGAAGAAGCTGCGCGAGCTGCTGGAGCTGCACAACTTCGCGCTGGGCGGCTACCTGAAGTCGAAGCCGCTGGAGTTCCAGCCGATCTACGACCTGGCGATGAAGGTCGCCGAGCAGCTCAAGCCGATGCTGGCCGACGTGGGCTACACGCTGTTCATGAAGCACCGCGAGGGCGCCAACATCCTGTTCGAGGGCGCGCAGGGCACGCTGCTCGACATCGACCACGGCACCTACCCGTACGTGACCTCCAGCAACTGCGTCGCCGGCAACGCGGCGGCGGGCGCAGGCGTCGGGCCGGACCTGCTGCACTACATCCTCGGCATCACGAAGGCGTACACCACGCGCGTGGGCAGCGGCCCGTTCCCGACCGAGCTCGACATGAACGAGCCCGGCACGGTCGGCCATCACCTGTCGACCGTCGGCCAGGAGCGCGGCACCGTCACCGGCCGCCCGCGCCGCTGCGGCTGGCTCGATGCCGCGCTGCTGAAGCGCTCGATGATCATCAACGGCATCTCGGGCCTGTGCATCACCAAGCTCGATGTACTGGACGGCCTGCCGGAGATCAAGGTCTGCGTCGGCTACGAACTGAACGGCAAGCGCATCGACATCCTGCCGCTGGATGCCGACGACATCGTGGCCTGCAAGCCGATCTACGACACCTTCCCGGGCTGGACCGAGCRCACCGCCGGCATCACGCAATGGGATGCGCTGCCGCTGAACGCGCGGCGCTACCTCGAACGCGTGCAGGAGTTCATCGGGCGGCCGATCGACATGGTGTCGACCGGTCCCGACCGCGAGCACACCATCCTGCTGCGCCACCCCTATCAAGCCTGACGCCTGGAGCCTTTGAACATGCTGACCGACGACGGCAAACACCTCTACGTGTCCTGGGACGAGTACCACATGCTGATCGAGCGCCTGGCGCTCAAGGTGCATGCCTCGGGCTGGGAGTTCGACCAGATCCTGTGCCTGGCGCGCGGCGGAATGCGACCGGGCGACGTGCTGTCGCGCGTGTTCGACAAGCCGCTGGGCATCATGTCGACGAGCTCGTACCGCGCCGAGGCCGGCACCATCCAGGGCCGGCTCGACATGGCGAAGTACATCACCCTGCCGAAGGGCGAGCTCGCCGGGCGCGTGCTGCTGGTCGACGACCTGGCGGATTCGGGCGTCACGCTGCGTGCGGTGGTCGACCGGCTGCGCGGCATGCCGGCGATCGCCGAACTGCGCTCGGCGGTGATCTGGACCAAGGGCGTGTCGAGCTACACGCCGGACTACTACGTCGAACTGCTGCCGACGAGCCCGTGGATCCACCAGCCGTTCGAGGAGTACGACGA
>NZ_JBFUGN010000740.1:0-3164 GCF_056402895.1 Rhizobacter sp. P3_B12
TGGCGCGGCGCTCGCGCGCGTGATGCGTGCCGCGGTGCGCGACGCCGGCGCGGCCGCGGGCCTGGTGGTGCTGCGGCGCGCCCACCACGATCCGCGCGTGTTCGCGGCGGCCTGCCCCGACCTGCACCTGCGCTGGCTCGGGCGCAGCGGCGTCGACCGCGAGGCCTGGGCCGAAGCGCTGCGCTGCGTCTGGGCGCAGCACCTGCCGTCGCCGGATGCGCCGCCGCTGTTCCGCGATGTCGCGCTGTCGGCGATGCGCATCGCCGAATGGGGCTTCGCGCGGCGGGTCTGGCTGCGCGGCCTGGCGGTGCACGGGCCGAGTGCGCCCGACCTCGCGCAGCTCGCGTGGTGCGAGTCCTGCAGCGGCGATCTCGAGGCCGCCTTGCGCCATGCCGCGGCAGCGCTCGCGTGCCGGCCGGACGACCCGCTGGCGCGCGACGTGCAGCAGCGCCTGGACGAGCGCCTGGCTGGCTGGGACGAAGCGCCCGGCGGCTGGCTGCGCTGCATCGCGCGGCAGCCGGGCGGGCTGGCGCTGGAGCCGCTCGACGGCAGCCATGCACCGGCACTCGGCCACCAGTTCCGCGATCCGCAGATCGCGGTGATGTCGGGGTTCGATCCGATCGACGAGAAGCGCGATGCGGCGACCTGGGTCGACGAGCGGCGCCGCGAGACCGACCGCATGGACTACGCCGTGATGCATGCGGAGCACGGCTTCGTCGGCCACACCGGCGTGTACCGCTGGGCGCGCGCGGGCTTCTTCTATTTCTGGATCGGCATCGATCACCAGGGGCGTGGCTTCGYGGCCCGGGCCGGTGCGCTGCTGTGCGAGTTCGCGCTGCGCAACGGCGTCGACTGCCTGCTGACCTCGGTCTATGGCGACAACGTGCGCTCGAGGCGTGCGCTGGAACGCATCGGCTTCCGGCGCCTGCCGGTGCGCCGGCGCAGCGACAAGGAGCCGCTGCACTACCTGGTCCTGACGGCGCCGGGCGTGGACGTCGACGCGATGGAGGTGCTGCGCGACTACCACGTGCGCGAAGAGCAGGCGACCGACTTCGAGCCCGATCCGGACCCGGTCGGCGGATCGGGGTTGTCGTGAGCACCGTGTCGGACGATCGTCGCCGCGCTGAGGAGGCCCGCGCGGCGCTGCTTGCCGAGAGCATGCGCCGGCGGCACCAGGTCGACGAGGTGGTCCGGGCCGAGGCCTCGCAGTCGGTGTCCGCGCAACTGGAGTTGCGCGAGGAAGCGGTGTTCAAGGCCGCGGTGCAGGCTGCGCTCGACGACGGCCTGCCGCAGCTCCCCGTGTGCCCGGTCGAGCCGGACGAGCCGCCTCGGGAAGACGCTGCCGCCGAGCCTGCTGATGCGCCGTTGCCGCCATCGCCATCGCTATCGCTATCGCCGCTGCGGTCGTCTTCGCATCCCGCTGCGCCTGTCACTGCGCTGCACCTGCCATCCCCGTCCACGGACACCGATCCGCGAGCGATGCCAGCGTCTTCACCGATGCCTGCGCGAGAACCGGCCCGCGGGGCGCCGCCGTCTCGGGCCAGGCCATCGCGTGCGCCGGTGATCGCGTCGGCGTCTGCGGCCGCGCCCACGCGGGCCTCGATCGCGGAGCAGCGTCCAGCCGCCGCCGCCGCCTCGAGGCCGGTCGACGAGGGGGTGCCGCAGCGCGTGCAGCCACCGATGCCGCGGCCGGCTGCGACACGCCCGACACGCCCGACGCCACCGGTGTCGACGCCGGCTCGCCCGGCCGATCCCGCGGTGGCGTCCGACTTCGAGGCCGGCTGGCGCGAGGCGCGGGCCGTGGTGCACGATGCGCCGCGCGCCGTGGATCCGCCCGGCGACGAGGGCAGGTCGGCACGCCAGCTGTTCGAACAGGGTCTGCGCGAAGGGGCGACGCTGCCTGCTGCACCCGTCCGCGTTTTCGCCCCGGTCCCCGCACCGGTGCGGCAGGCGTCGGTCTCCGGCGATGAGGCGCACGTACCGACTCCGGCTCCGCCTTCTCCTTCGCGTGCGGCGGCGCCCTCGGCGCGCCCGGCGCCGGGACGGGTGCCATCGCGGTCAACCGCGCCCTCGCAGCCTCCGCCATCGAGCGCCGTCCCGATCGCCACGCTGCAGCAGATGCTCGAACCGCGGACGGTGCTCCCGGGGCAGGACCATCCCGCGGTCGCGACGGCCGCGCCGCCGAACCCGATGTCGCAAGCGAGCCTCGACTTCTGGCGCGCCTATGCACAGGAGCTGCCGCCCGGCCATGAGCTGCGCGCCCCGCTGGAGCAAGCCGTCCAGGCGCAGCGCAGCGCAACGCCGCCGGCCGCTGACGCCACCCCCTCGCAGGTGCGGCGCGACGATGAGCGTGACGACACCCGCCTCGAAGGTGCCGGCACCCTGGCAGCCGCGCAGCAGGCACTCGATGCGCACCTCGCCTTGCTGACGCCTGCGCTGCAGCTGGCCAAGGCCACGTAGACCGGCGCTGGCTCAGCCGGCCGGATCGGCCCAGCGCCCGGTGGCCGCGAGCTGCGGCGCGAACTCGGCCGCCGACCAGCGCAGCGGCAGCGCCTGCGGCCGCCACACGGCGGCCTGCACCTGCACCCGCAGCAGCCGCTGCGCGCCGGCGAAGGCCTGCAGCTCGGGGCCGTCCCAGACCAGCTCGGCGTCGCCGGTCAGCTGCAGCACGTCGCCGTGCTCGTAGTCGATGAACAGCAGCCCGGCGTGCGGGTGGGCCGCGATGTTGCCGAGCGTGTTGAAGAGCCGGTTGCCGCGGAAATCGGGGATCGTCAGCACGCTGTGCGCACCGACCGTCTCGACCCGCACGAAGCCCGGCCGGCCGCCGCGGTGCGAGACATCGACACCGTCCGCGCCCGCCTCGCCGCGCGCATGCGGTGAGGCCGACGCGATGAACAGCGTGTCCGCCCGGCGCACCAGCGCGCTTGCCTGCGGGCTCAGCTGCGGACCCAGCAGCGTGGCCTCCGGTCGCGCCGCCGAAGCAGCCGGCTCGGCCGGCAGCGCTTCGCGCGCCTGGATGTACTGCGGGCAGTTGCCGAAGCTCGCGTCGACCTGCACCTCGATGCGCGCGGCGTCCAGCTGCGTCACCGTCCCGTTCAGCCGGTTGCGCCGCCGCGTGTGCGGCTCCAGGCCCAGCAGGCCGATCGGGTCGCCGACGGCCAGGT
>NZ_JBFUGN010000741.1:0-3155 GCF_056402895.1 Rhizobacter sp. P3_B12
GTCTTGGCCGCGCCGCTGTCGGCACTTCCCTTGCCTTCGCCGCCCGACGCAGCGGCACCGGTGGCCGGCGGGTTCGAGCCGTTGCGGAAATCGGTCACGTACCAGCCCGAGCCCTTCAGCTGGAAGCCCGCGGCCGTCACCTGTTTCTGGAAGGCTTCAGCCCCGCAATTCGGGCAGACGGTGAGCACGGGGTCGGAGATTTTCTGCAGCACGTCCTTGGCGTGGCCGCAGGCCGCACACCGGTAGGCGTAGATGGGCATGGCTAAGCCTTTGATTCAAAACGCGAAATTATAGGTGGCACCGCCAGGGTGCCCGGCCGCCGGGGCTTCACCGGCGGCGCCGGCCTCAGGCGTTCAGCCCCGCGATCGTGCCGTGGCGCGGCTCGTGGCGGTTCTTCAGCACCTGCGGCGCCAGCGAACCGACGATCATGCCCGCAAACGCGGCGATCAGCCCGGCCAGCTGCTTCGGGAACACCGCATCGAGGTTGGAGATGTCGGGGAAGAAGATCACCCACACCGCCACGCCGGCCGCCAGCGAGACGATCGCGCCCTGCGTGGTGGAGCGCTTCCAGTAGAGGCCCATCACCAGCGGCACGAACGCGCCGACCAGCGTGATCTGGTAGGCGCCCGACACCAGCTCGTAGATCGACGTGCCCTTCATCTTGATCGCRTAGGCCAGCACCAGCGCGGCGAACACGACGATGGTGCTGCGCATCGCGAACAGCTGCTCGCGGTCGGTCATGCCAGGCCGCAGGTTCTTCAGGATGTTCTCGACGAAGCTGGTGCTGGGCGCGAGCAGCGTGGCCGACGAGGTGCTCTTGATGGCCGACAGCAGCGCGCCGAAGAACAGGATCTGCATCACGAGCGGCATCTTGGTCAGCACGAAGGCCGGCAGCAGGCGCTGGTAGTCGTTCTTCGCGAGCTCGAGCGCGCTGTCGCCCATCACGATGACCGCGCAGCCGACGATGAACATCGGCACGAACGCGAACAGGATGTAGCTGACGCCGCCGATCATCGCGCCGTTGCGGGCGATCTCGGGGCTGCGCGCCGACATCACGCGCTGGAACACGTCCTGCTGCGGGATGCTGCCCAGCATCATCGTGAGGGCGGCGCCGATGAACATCGCGATCTCGGTGAAGGTGGGCGCGGGCAGGAAGGTCCACAGCTGCTTCTGCTGGGCCATCGCGAACACCTTGTCGGCGCCGCCGGCCAGGTCGCTCGCGAAGACGGCGATGACGGTGAGGCCGATCACCAGCACGATCATCTGGATGAAATCGGTCCAGGCCACCGCGAGGAAGCCGCCGACCACCACGTAGACCAGCACCGCGAGCGTGCCGACGATCATGCCCACGTTCTCGGACATCCAGCCGTTCGTCAGCACCGAGAACACGACGCCCAGCGCGGTGATCTGCGCCGCGACCCAGCCGAGGTAGCTCAGGATGATGGCCAGCGAGCAGAACACCTCGACGCCCTTGCCGAAGCGCTTGCGATAGAAATCGCCGATGGTCAGCAGGTTCTGCTTGTAGAGCTTGGTCGCGAAGAACAGGCCGACCAGGATCAGGCAGGTGCCGGCGCCGAACGGGTCCTCGACGATCGAGCCCAGGCCGCCCTGCACGAAGCGGGCCGGGATGCCCATCACGGTCTCGGCCCCGAACCAGGTGGCGAAGGTGGTGGTGACCACCATGATCAGCGGCAGGCTGCGGCCGGCGATTGCGAAGTCGCTGGTGTTCTTGATCCGGGTGCCGGCCCAGATGCCCAGGCCGAGGGTGCCCAGCAGGTACAGCACGACGAAGGAAATCAGGGTGGTGTTCATCGACCTAGGCTTGCGGCGCGGGGTGGGAGGCGGGCAGGATTATCCATGCAGGAGCACCCGGCAATGCAAGTCCCGGACCCGGGTTTCACCTATCTCTTTCACTTACCGCCAGTGGGTCATCACCTGGGTCGCAACCAATCCCAGCAGGAACCCGACCGCCCCGTAGATGATCGCCCGCAGCAGCCGGTTGGTGCGCCGCTGCTCGGCCAGCACCGCCTCGAGCAGCCGCGGCTCGGTGCCGCGCGGCGTGCGCAGCGCGTCGTGCAGCAGCCGCGGCAGTTCGGGCAGCAGCTGCACGTAGCGGGGCGCCTCTTTCTTCAGGTGCAGCAGCAGGCCGCGCCAGCCGACCTGCTCGTTCATCCAGCGCTCGAGGAAGGGCTTGGCGGTGTTCCACAGGTCGAGTTCGGGGTCGAGCTGGCGCCCCAGGCCCTCGACGTTCAGCAGCGTCTTCTGCAGCAGCACCAGCTGCGGCTGGATCTCCACGTTGAAGCGCCGCGAGGTCTGGAACAGCCGCAGCAGCACCTGGCCCAGCGAGATGTCCTTCAGCGGCCGGTCGAAGTGCGGCTCGCAGACCGCGCGGATCGCGCCCTCGAGCTCGTCGACGCGGGTGTTCGCCGGCACCCAGCCCGATTCCACGTGCAGCTCGGCGACGCGCTTGTAGTCGCGTCGGAAGAACGCGATGAAGTTCTGCGCGAGGTAGTCCTTGTCGAACTCGGTGAGCGTGCCGACGATGCCGAAATCGAGCGCGATGTAGTGCCCGAAGGTCTTCGGGTCGACGCTGACCTGGATGTTGCCCGGGTGCATGTCGGCGTGGAAGAAGCCGTCGCGGAACACCTGCGTGAAGAAGATCGTCACGCCGTCGCGCGCGAGCTTCGGGATGTCGACACCGGCGTCGCGCAGCCGCTGCGCCTGGCTGATCGGCAGCCCGTACATGCGCTCCATCACGATCACGGTGGTGGTGCACAGGTCCCACACCATCTCGGGCACCAGCACGAGGTTCAGCCCCTGCATGTTGCGGCGCAGCTGCGCAGCGTTGGCCGCCTCGCGCACCAGGTCGAGCTCGTCGTGCAGGTAGTTGTCGAACTCGGCCACCACCTCGCGCGGCTTCAGGCGCTTGCCGTCCGACGACAGGCGCTCGATCCAGCGCGCGATGCTGCGCAACAGCGTCAGGTCGTCCTCGATCACCGCGAGCATGCCGGGGCGCAGCACTTTCACGGCCACCTCGCGCCCGCTTTTCAGCGTGGCGAAGTGCACCTGCGCGATCGACGCACTGGCCACCGGCTCGGCATCGAAGCTCGCGAAGATGTCCTCGATCTGCCGGCCGTAGGCGTGCTCGACCAGCT
>NZ_JBFUGN010000742.1:0-3152 GCF_056402895.1 Rhizobacter sp. P3_B12
TCCTCGATCGCGCTGTCGAGGCTGCCCTCGCGGCGGCAGTGGGCGTAGACATCCCAGATGCCCAGCCCGCGCTCGCGCACTTCGTCGATGCGCCGGGCGTAAGGCAGGGTCCGCAGCTCGACATCCCACAGCGCCGACAGGATCGGCCAGAAGTGGTTGCGCGGGTGGGCGTAGTACTGGCCGGCCTGCAGCGATGCGACACCGGGGAAGCTGCCCAGCACCACCAGCCGCGTGCGCGGGCCGATCACCGGCGGCAGGCCCTGCAGCAGCGGCTCGGCGGTGGGGGTGGGCGTGGGGGCGGCGGTGGAAGAGAGCGCTGGCTTCATCGAGCCGGCCAGTCTGCCAGAGCCGCGAGGCGCGGCAGCGCGGCGTGCGTGTTGGTGCGTGTCAGTTGCGACAAGTCGTGCAGCGACAGGCCGCGCAGGCCGGCCAGCACCTCGGCGATGCGCGGCAACTCCGACGGCTCGTTGCGCGAGGTGGCGCCCGCCGCGCGCTGCTCGGCCGTGCGGTACAGCCAGTGCGGCGGGATGTCGGGGGCATCGGTCTCCAGCACCAGGGCCTCGGCCGGCACCGTCTGCGCGAGGCGGCGGATCTGCAGCGCGCGCTCGAAGGTCATCGCACCGCCGAAGCCCAGCCGGAACCCCAGCCCGACGAACACCTCGGCCTGCTGCGCGCTGCCGTTGAAGGCGTGGGCGATGCCGCGCACCTCGATGCGGCGCAGGTGCTTCAGCAGCGAATCGGCCGAGCGCCGCACATGCACGATCACCGGCAGGCCGAACTCGCGCGCCAGCTTCAGCTGCTCGGCGAAGAAGTGCTCACCACGCGCCTGGTCGAGGCCTGGCACGAAATGGTCCAGCCCGATCTCGCCGACCGCCACCAGGCGGGGGTCGTCGATGTGCCGCGCCAGGGCCTGGCGCAGCAGCGCCAGGTCGCCGTCGCCGGCCGCGTCGACGCACAGCGGGTGGATGCCCAGCGCGTAGGCCAGCCCATGCTGGTGCGCCAACGCCCGCACCGTCTCGAAATTCCCCACCATGACCGCGGGCAGCACCTGCTGCGTGACGCCGGCCGCCCGCGCCCGCTCGACCACCGCCTCGCGGTCGGGGTCGAATTCGGGGGCGTCGAGGTGGCAATGGGAGTCGATCCAGCGCATCCCCCGGATGATGCCTTGCCCGCCGACTCAACCCATACCTGGGGACGTGCACGGCCGGCGACTCCGTGTTACGGTGACGCCATCGTCAGCGTTCGGCACAGTTTTGTATCTCCAGGTGCCGACTGCCATCGCAGGAGGCAGGCATGAGACAGGCTCCGCTCTACAGCCGCTCTCGGCGGGCACCCGCCGGTGCGTCCTCGCTTGCGCCCGAGACAGCGGTCGTGCCGGCCGCGGCGCCGCGGGTTCCGCCCTCCCGCTGGCGCGGCTGGTTCGGCCGCCATGAACGCCTGCTGTGGGGCTTTTCCGGTGCCATCCTGGTGCTCGGCGGCGTGGCCGGCTGGCAGGTGCTGAACCCCGCCGCCCGCGCGCTGACCCAGGCCGACATCGATGCCGCCGTGCGCCACTCGCTCGAGAAGGAGCCGCTGCCGTCCGCCTACGCGAAGGCCTACGAGATCATCGCCCCGTCGGTGGTGCGCGTGGTCGGCACCGATGGCGACGAGCCCGACCCGGCGAAGGCCGAGGCCACGCCCGACGCGAAACGCGCCAAGCCGGTGCCGCTGCCGAAGGCCGCCAAGCCGGTGCCGGGCGACCGCAAGAAGCAGACCGCATCCGACACCCCCGAGCCCGGCGAGCCGCACCTGTCCACCTCCACCGGCTCCGGCGTCGTGATCATCGACAACGGCACCATCCTGACCAACCTGCACGTGGTGCAGGGGTCGAAGAAGCTGCGCGTGACCTTCGCCGACGGCTTCGAGTCGGACGCGACGGTGGTCGGCATCGAGCCCGAGCACGACCTGGCGGTGCTGCGTGCCAAGAGCATCCCCGACGACCTGCAGGCCGCGACGATGCGCTCGGCCTCCGACCTGCGGGCCGGCGACCAGGTGATCGCGGTCGGCTACCCGTTCGGCATCGGTCCGTCGGTCTCGGGTGGCGTGATCTCGGGCCTGAAGCGCGACTTCCGCTCGCCGCAGGGCCAGCGGCTGCTGAACAACCTGATCCAGTTCGATGCCGCCGCCAACCCCGGCAACTCCGGCGGCCCGCTGGTGACGATGGACGGCTCGGTGGTCGGCATCGTCACCGCGATCCTGAACCCGACCGAGCACCGCACCTTCATCGGCATCGGCTTCGCGGTGCCGATCGACAGCGCCGCCAACGCGGCCGGCATGCCGCCCTTCTGACCTGCCCTTTCCCCACCGTTCCCCGGAGACTCCATGGACCAGGACACGCCGAACACCGCCACGCTGATGGAGCGGCTGCTGTATGAAGTCAAGCGCGTCGTGGTCGGGCAGGACAAGTTCCTCGAGCGCGTGATGGTGGCGATGCTGGCCCAGGGCCACCTGCTGGTCGAGGGGGTGCCGGGCCTCGCGAAGACGATCACCATCAAGACGCTCGCCACGACGTTGCGCGGCAGCTTCAAGCGCATCCAGTTCACGCCCGACCTGGTGCCGGCCGACCTGGTGGGCACGCGCATCTACAACCAGAAGACCGGCGAGTTCGCGACCTCGCTCGGCCCGGTGTTCGCCAACCTGCTGCTGGCCGACGAGATCAACCGCGCCCCGGCCAAGGTGCAGAGTGCGCTGCTGGAGGTGATGCAGGAACGCCAGGTGACGATCGCCGGCGAGACGCACAAGGTGCCCTCGCCCTTTCTCGTGATGGCCACGCAGAACCCGATCGAGACCGAGGGCACCTACCCGCTGCCCGAGGCGCAGGTCGACCGCTTCATGATGAAGGTGCTGGTCGGCTACCCGAGCGAGGAAGAGGAGTTCGTGATCGTCGAGCGCGTCACCGGCGACCCGGTGACGGTGAGCGCCGTCGCGAGCACCGAGCAGCTCGCCGAACTGCAGCACCGCTGCCGCAGCGTGTACGTCGACCCGGCGCTGATGCAGTACGCGGTGCGGCTGGTCAGCGCGACGCGCAACCCGGCGCGCTACGGCCTGCCGGACCTCGGCAAGTTCATCAGCTTCGGCGCCAGCCCGCGCGCCACCATCGGCCTGATCGAGGG
>NZ_JBFUGN010000743.1:0-3145 GCF_056402895.1 Rhizobacter sp. P3_B12
GATCACCGCCAGGTGCCGGCGCCCGCGCCCTGCGAAGTAGCCGGCCACCGCACGCCCCACCGCCTCGTGCGAGAAGCCGACCAGCACGTCGATCGGGTCGGGGATCAGGTCCCAGGTCTCGACGATCGGGATGCCCGAGGCCAGCAGGCGCTGCCGGCCCTGCGCGGTGTGCAGCACGCCGGTCAGCACGATGCCGTCGGGGCGGCGGCCGATGATGTCGGCCAGCAGTTCGTCCTCGCGCGCTTCGCTGTAGCCGCTCTGCCCCACCATCAGCTGGTAGCCGCGCGCAGCGAGGCCGGCGGTCAGCGCCTCCAGCGTCTCGAGGAACATCGGCCCCGACAGCGTCGGCACCACCGCCGCCACCAGCCGGCTGCGGCTCGAGCGCAGCGCGCCGGCCGCGCGGTTCGGCACGTAGCCGGTCTGCGCCACCGCGGCGCGCACCTTCTCGACCGTGGCGGCCGGCACGTTCTCGGGCCGGTTCAGCACGCGCGACACCGTCATCGCCGAGACACCGGCGACGCGCGCCACGTCGTTGACGGTGATGCTGAGGTGCGAGGCCGGGGCGCGCTGCAGGGTCATCGGCGGGTCAGGCCGCGGGTGACGCCGAGGCGAGGCCCGGGCGGCTGCGCGAGCGCAGCTGCAGGCACTGCCAGGTGGCGCCGATCAGGAACACCAGGAACAGCGCGCCGGCGACGGCCTGCAGTTCGGGTGCATCGGCATTCGGCAGCAGCGGCTTGCCCAGCGGCAGCCGCGTCGTCGTCTCGGTGACGCCGGGGATCATGTGGAAGAAGAACGTCAACGAGTAGCCGACGGTCTCGACGTACGGCGACGCGCCGCCGAACAGCCTGCGCCGGCCGGCGAGTGCCGCGACACCGAGCACCACCAGCGTCACGATGCCCAGCACGTGCGGCTTGCCGAAGCCGCCGTGCTGGAAGATGCCGAAGCCGGTGAGGCAGGTCAGCACCGTCGCCCAGACGTAGATGCGGCCGGTGGTGTTCGTCGCGACGATGCGCTTGTCGCGGAACAGCGCGACCAGGCCGGCCGCGACCGCGATGAGGGAGATGAGCGTGTGGATGACGCCGAGCGGCGTGAGACCGTAGACCATGGGTTCCTCCTGGGGTCGATCTGTTGGAGCCCGAACAGTACACGCCGGGGGCGCGACCGACAACACCGTTTCAGCAGCCGCCGATCGCCTGCGCATGCACGGCCGTCCAGCCCCCGGCGGCCGCGCGCTTCAGCACGCCGTAGCCCGACCACTCGTAGCCGGCGTAGGCGTAGACCAGCTCGGCGATGCCGTCGTCGTCGAGGTCGGCGTGGTCGACGAAATCCATCTCCATCAGTGCCGACGCGCCGGCACCGCCGCGGAAGAACTCTTCATGGGTGGCGGCATAGGCGCCCTGGGCATTGCGCTCGGCGACGAAGAACAGCGTCTGCACGTTGTCCTGGTTCTCGATGTGCGACGACACGACGAGGACCGGCTGGCCGCCGCGCTCGATGCGCAGCGCGGACACGCGCAAGGCCGCGAGCGTGTCGGCCAGCGCCGCCGCGGGTACCTGGTGGCGCGCCAGGATGGTGCGTGCGACGTCACGGGCGGCGAGCCGATCGGCCTCGGTGGCGGCGGTTGCGCGCTCGACGCCGGGATCCTTCAGCGGGCGTGTCGTCACCAGCGCCGTTGCGTCGCTCGCGCCCGTCAGGGGTGGCGTCAGCACCGCATGGCTGCCTTCCGAACAGGCCTGCCGCTCCTCGATCTGCAGATGGTCCACGCGCGCCTCGCCGATGCGCGCACCGGCCCGGTGAAGCTGCACGCGCTGGCCCGGCTGCAGCGACTCCGCGGTCAGCTCGAACGGCGAGAACATGCCAGCCCGCACGAGGGCCAGCGGGAACGCGCGGTCGGGCGGCTGCAGCACCAGCACGAGGTTCGCCGCGGCAGGGCGGGCCGGCTGCGCGACGCTCGCGGTCACGATGAGCAGGGTGGCGAGGGCGAGCAGGCAGCGGATCGGCGTCATGCGGGCGATTGTCGGGCAGCGTGGACGCTACGCATGGAATGCAGTGGACCGGCTGCAGCCGCGCACGGCGACGCCCTGAGCGTCAGGCGCAGCCGGACCTTCTGCGCGCCGAGCATAGAATGTGTACGAATCTGTCCCGAGGTACACACCATGCGTACGAACATCGTGATCGACGACAAGCTCATGCGGGACGCGCTGCGAGTGAGCGGCGCGAAAACGAAGCGCGAAGTCGTCGAGCTGGCGCTGCAGACCCTGCTGCAGCTGAATCGCCAGGCGCAGGCGCGGCAATTCAGGGGGAAGCTCCAGTGGGAGGGTGACCTCGACGCGATGAGGACCGACAAGTGATCCTCGTCGACTCCAGCGTCTGGATCGACTACTTTCGCGGCGCGCCGACACCTGCAGCACGGACCCTCGATGCGCTACTGAACAGCGAGAAAATTGCAGTCGGCGATCTGATGCTGGCCGAGGTCCTGCAAGGATTCCGCACAGACGCTGATTTCAAGGCCGCCAGGAAAGTACTGGCGGCATTCACCGTGATCGACATCTGCAGACGCGATGTCGCAATTCAGGCGGCCCAGAACTTCCGGAAGCTCCGTACGCTCGGCGTCACGGTCCGCAAGACGATCGATACGCTGATCGCAACCCGCTGCATCGAGGATGGCATGCACCTGTTGCACGCCGATCGCGACTTCGATCCGTTCGAGACTCATCTCGGACTCAAGGTCGTCGAGATTCCCGTGGAGTGATCTGGCCGGCGCCAAATGCCTTGCTTTCGTCGGAATCTCTCTGAGCCGGCAGAATCAACGCAAACCCTCCACCATGAACCCTGCCGGCCAGACCCCCTGCGACAAGGTCGCCATCCTGCATGGCGCGCCCTGCGCCGGCGCGCCGGCCAGCGGCCAGCGCTGGACGCTCGCCGCCGCGATCCTCGGCTCGGGGATGGCCTTCATCGACGGCAGCATCGTCAACGTCGCGCTGCCCGCGATCCAGCGCGAGTTGAACGCCAGCGCGGCGCAGCTGCAGTGGATCGTCGAGGCCTATGCGCTGTTCCTCGCGTCGCTGCTGCTGGCCGGCGGCGCGCTCGGCGACCGGCTCGGGCGGCGCCGCGTCTTCATGGYCGGCGTCGCGCTGTTCACCGT
>NZ_JBFUGN010000744.1:0-3138 GCF_056402895.1 Rhizobacter sp. P3_B12
CGGGCACCGCCAGCATCGTCGGGCGGGCACCGCCAGCATCGTCGGGCACCAGACGCTGCACGCCGGCGACGTGGCCCGGCAGACCGAGGAGACGCTCGCGAACGTCGCCGCGGTGGTCGACGCGGCCAACGCGCTGAGCATGATCGGGCCGCGGGCGCACCGTGTCGACACGCTGGCCTGCACCGTCTACGTCCGCCATGCGCGCGACCTGCCGGTGGTGCGCGAGGTGCTGGCGCAGCGCCTGGGTGCCGAGGCGCCGGCGCTGCGCAACGCCATCTACCTGCGCGCCGACGTGTGCCGCGCCGACCTGCTGGTCGAGGTCGAGGCGCACGGCATCGCGTCGGCCGCGGAGCCGTCGCCCCCATGATCCGGCGCGGCTGGCAGCTCGCGTGCTTCTACCTGCTGCTGCTCGGGCTGGGCCTGGCCTCGCTCGGCTGGAACCTGATCGCGGCGCTGATGCTGCCGCTGGTGCCGCGGCAGCGGGCGCAGGCCATCGGGCGGCACGTGGTGGCGAGTTCGTACCGCGTGTTCTGGAACCTCGCGGTCGGGTTCGGGCTGATGGAGGTCGACAGCCAGGCGCTCGATCGCCTGAATGACGATGCGACCGGGCTGGTGGTGGTGGCCAACCACCCGAGCATGGTCGATGCGCTGCTGATCGTCGCGCGGCTGCAGCGCGGCGTGTGCATCATGAAGGGCGACCTGATGCGCAGCGTGTTCCTCGGGGCCGGTGCGCGGCTGGCGCGCTACATCCCGAACGATTCGCCGCGCACGATGCTGCGGCATGCGATCGCGAACCTGCGTGATGGCTCGCAGCTGGTGATGTTCCCCGAGGGCACGCGCACCGCGGCCGGCGAGACGTTGAACCGCTTCCGCCCGGGCGTGACGGCGATCGCGCACAAGGCCGGCGTGCCGATCCAGACGGTGTTCATCGAGACCGAGTCGCCGTACCTGCGCAAGGGCTGGCCGATCTGGCGCGTGCCGCCGTTTCCGATGGCGTTCCGGCTGCGGCTGGGCGAGCGCTTCGAGCCGCGGGAGGGTGCGGCGCTGCCGCTGGACGAGCTGGAAACGTATTTCAGGAAAGAGCTGACGTGAGCGCAACCCGGCATGCGGTGCTGATCCCGAGCTACAACACCGGCGCGACGGTGTACGAGACGGTGCGTGCGGCGCGCGCGCAGTGGTCGCCGGTGTGGGTGGTGGTGGACGGCAGCACCGACGGCACGGCCGAGGGGCTGCAGCGCCTGGCCGAGGCCGATGCGCAGCTGCGCGTGATCGTGCTGCCGCGCAACCAGGGCAAGGGGGCTGCGGTGCTGGCCGGGCTGCAGGCGGCGCGCGAGGCGGGTTTCACGCATGTGCTGACGATGGATTCGGACGGGCAGCACCCGGCCGGGCTGATCCCRCAGTTCATGGCGCGGTCGGTGGAGCACCCTGATGCGATGGTGCTGGGCAAGCCGGTGTTCGATGCATCGGCGCCGCTGCTGCGGGTGCGCGGGCGGCGCATCTCGAACGGCTGGACCGACCTGGAGACGCTGAACGCCGGCATCGGCGATTCGCTGTACGGCTTCCGCGTGTACCCGATCGAGCCGCTGATGGCGGTGATGAAGCGCCAGCCGTGGATGCGGCGCTTCGATTTCGATACCGAGGCGGTGGTGCGGCTTGCGTGGCGCGGCGTCGCGCCGATCAACCTGCCGGCGCCGGTGAAGTACCTGACGGCGGAGGAGGGCGGCGTCTCGCACTTCCGCTACGGGCGCGACAACGCGCTGCTGACGTGGATGCATGYGCGGCTGATGCTGGAGTTCCTGCTGCGGCTGCCGGTGCTGGTGTGGCGGCGTGCGAGGCGCTTGCCGCCGTTTCAGTACCGCCCTTAGAGGCAAGTCACTCCGCGGCGACGTTGGCGCGGAAGGCGCGTGCTGCGCACGCGGGCCATGAAACCAGCCAGCTCCGGCGCCCCGGCTTTATTGGCGCTCCACAGCCTCCCCGCACGCGCCTTCGGGCCACCACCCTGCTCCTTCGACTGTGACAAGCGAACAAATGAGGGTGACAACCCCGGGATCAGCCTCTACGAAGCGCTGAGGTACAGCCCCGCCATCACCACGGCGCCACCGATCAGGGCGCCGCTGGTCGGCACTTCGCCGAGCATTGCCAGTGCGAACACCGCGGCGAATACCGGCTCTGCCAGTTCCAACGTCTGCACGCGGCCTGGCGAGATGTCCTGGATCGCGCGTGTCGTGCAGACGAAGCCGAGCACGGTCGGAAAGATCGCCAGCAGCACGAGCAGCAGCACGGCTGTCGCGCTCCACTGCGCCTGGGCAAGGTTGTCCGGCTGGATGGCGATGCCGAGGTAGAGGCTGCCGAAGAACAGCAGGCGTGTCGTCAGCGCGAAGCCGCCCTGCAGCCCGAGCTTCTTGACGAGCACCGAGAAGATGCCGTAGCCGGTGCCGGCGATGGCGGCGAGCAGCAGGCCTTGCAGATCACCACCGAGGTTCGCGCCGCAAATCAGTGCGACACCCACCACCGCGACCAGCAGGCCGAGGACCTGCCGGCGCCTGGGCCGGTCACCCAGCACCGGCCAGCCCAGGGCCATCGCCGAGAATGCCGCGCAGGCCATCAGCATCACGACGACATTGGCGGCCGACTGATGCGCATACGCGGCCGTCTCGAAGTGGAACAGCACGAAGATGCCGAAGAACGCGCACAGGCCGGCCTGCAGCCAGCTGCCGCGCAATTGCCGAGGTGCCTGCACCAGCACGATGCCCAGCAGGATCACGAAGCCGATGACGGTCTTGAGCCCTGCGATGCTGCTCGGCGCAAAGCCCAGCGCGACGAGCGTCTTGGTCAGCACGCCGATGCTGGCGTTGAGCGCGGCAGCGGCGAGGGCGTAGAGGATGCCTTTGTGGTGGTCTGTCATATGGCTGGACGTGCGTTGCAGGAGCCTGCCCGGGTGACAACCCGGGCTCCATCCCCACTTGTTCGCTTGTCACCTCCCTAAAGAGCGGTGGTGCCCAAAGGCGCGTGCGGGGAGGCTGTGGAGCGCCAATAAAGCCGGGGCGCCGGAGCTGGCTGGTTTCATGGCCCGCGCGCGCCAGCGCGCTTCGTGCACTGACTGTCGCCSACTGTTTGACCACAACGAACGAAGTGAGT
>NZ_JBFUGN010000745.1:0-3137 GCF_056402895.1 Rhizobacter sp. P3_B12
CGTCGAGCGTGGCCTGCGCCGCCGGCGACGGCGCACGCCGGCCGACCAGCACCAGGTGCCTGGCGCCGCGCTCGACCAGCCGGCCGGCCGTCAGCAGCCCGAGGCCCGACAACCCTCCCGTGACGAGGTAGACGCCGCGCGGCGTCAGCGATTGCAGCGAGGCCTGCAGCGCATCGTGCTGCGTCAGCACGACCTTGCCGGTGTGCCGCGCCTGCGCCATGAAGCGGAAGGCCTCGCCGCCGCGCTGCAGCGGGAACGCATGCAGCGGCAGCGGCTTCAGCTCGCCGCGCTGCACCGCGGCCATCACCTCGGCGAACAGCGCCTGCGCCGCGGCCGGGTCCTGGTAGCGCTGCGCGTTCAGGTCGATCGCGTGGTAGCGCGCCAGCGGGCGCAGCTCGCGGAACTGCGACCCGCTCCAGATGTCGCGCTTGCCGATCTCCAGGAAGCGGCCCTGCGCCGACAGGCTGCGCACGCTGGCCGGGATGAACTCGCCGGCCAGCGAGTTCAGCACCAGGTCGACGCCACGGCCTTCGGTGAGCTGCGCGATCTCGACCTCGAAATCGAGCGTGCGCGAGTTCAGCACATGGGTGGCGCCGTGCGCGCGCAGCAGTGCGCGCTTCGCCTCATTGCCGGCCGTCGCGAACACCGTCGCGCCGGCGCGCAGCGCGATCTGCAGCGCCGCCATGCCGACGCCACCGGCAGCCGCGTGGATCAGCACCGTCATGCCGGCGCGGATGCCCCCCAGCACGTGCAGCGCATGCCAGGCGGTCATCAGCGCGAACGGCAGCGTCGCGCCCTCCGCATAGCCGATGCCGGGCGGCAGCGGCGCCACGTGCTGCACGCCCGTCGTCACGTAGGTGGCGAAGCAGGCCTCGCCGGTCGCGACCACCGCATCGCCGATCGCGAAACCCTCGACGCCTTCGCCGAGCGCGACGATGGTGCCGCTGCATTCACCGCCCAGCGGCTCCGGGTCGGCGCGCAGCGCGACGGCGTTCATGATGTCGCGGAAGTTCAGGCCGGCCGCGCGCACGCGGATCTCGACCTCGCCGGGGTCGGGCGCACGGCGGCTCATCGGCATGAGCGGCATCTCGTCGAACACGCCGCTCGCGGCCTTCTCGAGCCGCACCGGCACCGGATCGAACGGCTCGGCRCTGCCGTGCACCAGCCGCGCGACGAAGGCCTTGTCGCCGCGCAGCGCGCGCTGCGGCTCGTCGCCATCGGCGCAGAGGGCCTGCCACAACGCGCCCGCGTCATCGTGGCCGTCGAGGTCGATACGCGTCGTGCGCAGCTCCGGGTGTTCGAGCGCGACGACCTTCGCGAAGCCCCACACCGGCGCCTGCAGCGGGTTCGGCGTGTCGCCGTCGACGACCGGTTGCGCATCACGCGTCGCGATCCACAGCCGCGGCGTCGTGCCGGCCGCGAACGACTGCGCACCGAGCGCCTGCACCAGCTTGAGCAGCGAGCCGAGGCTCGCGCGCTGCGTGTCGATCAGCGAAGCGGCGGACCGCCCATCGGGCGCCGCGAGTTCGAGCGCGCCGAGGTGGACGATGCCGCGCAGGTGGCGGCCGGCGAGCAGGCCGGCCGGCTCGGCATYGGCCGGCGCGATCACCACCTCGTGGCCATCGGCACGCATGCGCGCCGCCAGCGCCTCCCCAACGCCGCCGCGGTCGCCGACCAGCAGCCAGCTCGACGCCGGCAGCGCATCCACCGCCTGCACCGGTCGCCGCGCGGCCAGCAGCACCTCGCGTGAATTCGGCTGCGGCGCATCGATCGCCGCGGCCTCGAAGCCGAGTTCGTCGAGCAGCGCCAGCCAGCGTCCGCGCGACAGCAGCGGGTAGGCCGGCCGCAGCGCGCTGTCGGTGAAGCGCCACCAGCCGTCGGTGAGCCCGAAGGTGATGTCGATCCAGCGCTCCATGCCGGCCACTTCGAGCATCAGCAGCGTGCCGCCGGGCGCGAGCACCTGGCGGACCTGGCCCAGCGTGCGCGCCAGGTCGGCCGTCGCGTGGATCACGTTGGCGGCGATCACGATGTCGAAGTGCTGCCCGGCCAGCTGCGCCGCCAGCGAGCCCTCCAGGTCCAGCGGCTGGAAGCGCATGAACGGGTGCACGCCGAAGCGCTCGCGGGCGCGGGCCACCATCAGCGGGCCGATGTCGGTGAACAGGTAGTCGCAGCGGTCGGCCGGCAGCATCGGGGCGACCCACGCGGTGGTGCCGCCGGTGCCGCCGCCCACTTCGAGGATGCGCAGCCGCTGCCCGGCCGGCAGCCGCGCGAGGGCGGCGCGCACGGTCTCGCGCAGCAGCTGGTTGTAGGCCTTGGCCTCGGGCGCATCGCGGTACAGCGCCTCGGCCAGCTCGGCCGAGCCGTTCGGGAACAGCTGGTGCAGCGGGTCGGCGCGGCCGGCCAGGATGTCGGCCAGCACCGCGCCGCAGTTCGCGGTCAGCATGATGCGCGGGCGCGAAGCCGGGTGGCATTGCACCAGCGGCGCGACGCGCTGCGCCGGGTCGGGCACCGGGTGCCAGTTCGCGACCGTGAACGCATCGCCGTCGTGGCGCAGCCAGCCGTCCTCGGCCAGGATCGCGAGCAGCCGCGGCAGCAGCCGGTGGTAGCGCGGCGCGAGGTTCAGCGCGGCCGCCAACTCGGCGCTGTTCACGCGTTCGCCGGTGGCCGGCGACCAGCCGAGTTCGACGAGGGCGCGCGCGATCCACGCCGCGCTCATCGCCTCGAGCGCGACGAAGGCCTGCTGGTAGTCGGCCAGGTCGTGCTCGCGCGACAGGTCGTCCAGGCGCGGCCCGGCCTGCGCGGCGAGTTCGGCCGGCACCGGCAGCCAGCGGGCGTCCGGCACCGGCTCCCACGCGATGCGGTAGACCGGCTCGCTCGCGGCCGCGCTCGCCGGCGCCGGGGCGGCGCGCAGCGCGATGCCATGCATCGTCGCGACGGTGCCGTGCGTGTCGAACAGCACCAGCTCGGCCTTCAGCGTGTCGGCGCTGCCGCCGGGCGTGATGCGCACGTGGCTGCTGAGCCGCTCGCCATGCGGGCGGTGCACCGCCAGGCGGCCGATCGCGAGCGGCAGGTACGCACGGCCGGCAGCGGCCTGCGCCGGCAGCGCGGCGGCCATCACCTGCAGCGCGGCATCGAGC
>NZ_JBFUGN010000746.1:0-3137 GCF_056402895.1 Rhizobacter sp. P3_B12
CCTGGGACAAGGCCGCGGCCGATGCCAAGGCCGCCGGCGTCGACAGCAAGGCGGCACGCGATGTCGCGACGGCCCGGCAGGCGACGCAGGACAAGGGCATGGAGCTCGCCGCCGCCACTGCGAATGCGCAGCAGGACAAGGCGCGCGCCGACGCGCTCGCGCTGCAGCTGAAGGAGCTCGGCTCGAAGCCGACCGACCGCGGCGACGTGCTGACGCTCGGCGACGTGCTGTTCGATTCGAACCGGGCCGCCCTGAGTCCCGGCGGCGCCCGCACGCTGAACAAGCTGGCGGACTTCATGCGCCAGCACCCGAAGCGCACCGCGATGATCGAAGGCTTCACCGACAGCCGCGGCACCGAGACCGGCAACTTCGAGTTGTCGACGCGACGCGCCGAAGCCTTGCGGACGGCGTTGATCGACCAGGGCATCACCGCGCAGCGGCTGATGACGCGCGGCTACGGCGAGGCCTATCCGGTGGCGACCAACGACACCTCGGCAGGCCGGCAGATGAACCGCCGCGTCGAGGTGATCCTGTCCAACGAAGACGGCGTGGCCAAGGCCCGTTGAGGAGACGACCATGACCAAGACCCGCAAGCACGGCAACAAGGAAGTGAAGAAGCCCAAGCAGGCGCAGGCACCCGTCGCGCCGGGAACGCCGGCGCTCGCGCTGCCGGCGGTCGCACCGGCGGCCGCCGACCGTCAGCGCAAGCGCTGAGCGACGGGCGGATCAGGCCGCCTCGGCACGGGCGCGGCAGTCGGCGGCATAGCAGCTGCAGGCTGCGGCCTCCAGCCCGGCGCGGTCGGTCACCTGCAGCTCGCCGCGGTGGTAGTCGATCAGCCCGGCACGCTGCAGCACGCCGGCCGCGGCGGTGATGCCCACGCGCCGCACGCCCAGCATGTAGGCGAGGAACTCTTGCGTCATGTGGAAGTGGTCCGCCTGCGCGCGGTCCTGGCTCATCAGCAGCCAGCGCGCCAGGCGCGGCCCGATCAGGTGGAAGCGCAGGCAGGCCGCCGATGCCGCCAGCTGCACCATCAGCACGTGCACGTAGCGGTCCACGCTGCGCTCCAAGGCGGCATTGCGTGCCAGCTCGCGGCGAAACGGCAACACCCCGATGCGCCAGGCCGTGCCCGGGCCCTGCACCACCGCATGCAGCGGCGACACCGAGGCCCCCAGCGCGACGTGCACGCCCAGCATCCCCTCCCGCCCGACCATGCCCACCTCCAGCCCCGGGTGCCGGTCGACGCGCGAGATCAGCGAGATGAAGCCCTGCATCGGAAAGTAGACATGCGTCGTCGGCTCACCGGGTTCGCTCAGCGCCTCGGCCAGCACCAGCGGGACGACCTCGCCGATGTCGAGCAGGCGCTTTCGCCCCGCCCCGGAAAGCGGGGCGAGCAGATGGTTGTCGATGAAGGTCATGCCRCAGTGTGGCGCGCCCGCCGGCGCGCGACCGTCTGCCAGCGCACGCAGTCAGGCGACGGCAGGTTCGGGCAGCAGGCGGTCGTATTCCTTCTTGACCACCGCATAGCACTCGCAGGTGCGTGCCTCCAGCCCCGGCCGGTCCAGCACCTCGATGCGCCCGCGCGCATAGCGGATCAGCCCGGCCTTCTGAAGCTTCGACGCCGCCTCGGTGACGCCCTCGCGCCGCACGCCCAGCATGTTGGCGATCAGTTCCTGCGTCATCGTCAGCTCGCTGCCGCGCAGGCGGTCCAGGCTGAGCAGCAGCCAGCGGCACAGCTGCTGGTCCAGCGAATGGTGGCGGTTGCACACCGCCGTCTGCGCCATCTGCGTGATCAGCGCCTGCGTGTAGCGCAGCAGCAGGTGCAGCACCGGCGCGCGGTTGAACTCTTCCTTGATGGTGCGCGAGCTCATCCGGTAGCCCGCGCCGGCGCTTTGCACGACGGCGCGGCTGGTCGTCGATTCGCCGCCCATGAACAGCGAGATGCCGACGATGCCCTCGTTGCCCACCACCGCGATCTCGGCCGACGCGCCGTTCTCCATCACGTAGAGAAGCGACACGATGGCGGTGGTCGGGAAATACACGTGGCTCAGCGTGCGGCCAGGCTCGTACAGCACCTGCCCGAGGGTCAATTCGACCCATTCGAGCTGCGGCAGCCAACGGTTGCGCTCCGGCTCGGGCAGGGCGGCGAGCAGGTGGTTCTGCAGGGGTTCGGGGGAAGGGTGCACTGTGCGCAGCTCCATCGGATGCTGGTGCCGGAGCTGGCGTCGAGCCGGCCTCGCGCCCCGTGCCGCCCAGTGCGGAGACTATAGGCGCGGAAAGCGTCGGTCTGTGCGGTATCGGACAAATCAGGGGGCATGCCCGCGCCGGTGTTCGGCAACGCACAGACGCGGCGGAGCCGGCCATGCAGAGTCCGCACTCCGAGGAGTGCTGCCCACCGTGATCCACCCGATGATTTCGATCGCCCTGCCGTTTCGCACGCCTGCGGCACGCCGCGTCGACAGGGCGCCGTCAACGCACGCCGTGCTGGCCTGCCTGCGCCAGGCGAATGCCGAGTTGCAGCGTGCCCTCTCCCAGGCGCAGGCCGCACAACGCGACGCCGAGCGGCTGAACCAGCGCCAGACCGAGCAGTTGGCCCTGGTCGCGCACGAGTTGCGCACCCCGTTGATGACGCTGTGCACCACGGCCACATTGTTGGCGCGCATGCCCGCCGAGCGAGCGCCGCAGCTGCTGGCGATCGTCGGGCGGCAGACCACCCGCATGGCGCGCGTGATCGACGACCTGCTCGACGTGTCGCGCGTCAACACCGGCAAGCTGAGGCTGGTGCTGGACGACGTGCAGATCGCCGAGGTGATCCAGGACGTGCTCGACGGCTGCCGCATTGCGGTGCTCGCGCGGCAGCAGACGCTGCAGCTTGCGATGCCGTCGTCCATCGGGCAGATGCGGGCGGACGACACCCGGCTGGCGCAGATCCTCGGCAACCTGGTCGGCAACGCGTCGAAGTACACGCCTTGCGGCGGCGCGATCGGGCTGGCAGTGGCGCGCCACGGCAGCAGCATCGTCTTCACCGTCAGCGACGACGGCATCGGCATCGCACCGCAGGCGCTGCTGCAGGTCTTCGACCCGTTCGTCCAGGAAGAGCACGCGGTGAAATTCAACCGCGACGGCCTCGGGCTCGGCC
>NZ_JBFUGN010000747.1:0-3127 GCF_056402895.1 Rhizobacter sp. P3_B12
GCCGTAGCTGGCCTGGCCGCCCGTCAGCGACGCCGACTGGCCGAAGCTGACGGTGCGCGCACCGGCGGCGCGCGAGGCCGCGAACGGCAGGAATGTCACGCCGGCGGCCCCGGAGGCGGCCAGCAACAGGTTTCTGCGCTTCATCTTCATCTCTCCCTGAGACCACGTCATGGCGACGTGATCGGGTTTCGACAAGGTGAAGCGGTGGCTGAAGCTGGCGTTGCCCGGCCTTACGTCCGTAGCACTTGGTTTCGTGCTGATCGGTGAAAGCGAGCTTGAAATTTCGCCGGGAGCTGACGTGAGCGCGTCTGGYCGGGGCGTGCGCGCCAGCCCGCGGGACCAGGCGGCTCAGCCGCCGCTGGCGACCGGCGCCTTCGGTTCGGCGCGCTTCGGGGCGCGTTCGGCGGTGCGGGTGTCGGATGCGGCCGGTGCGTCGTGGCGCATCGTGCCGGCGAACTCGCCACCCATCGGCAGTGTGCCTTGCGTGCGGGCCTCGATCAACTCGGCGCGGACTTGCGCGCGCGTCTTCGGCGCGGCGGCATCTTGCGCCATCGCGGCGGCGCTGCCCACGGCGAGCGCGACGGTGACGAAATACGTGAGGGCGGTGCGGTTCATGGTTCACTCCATCGGGTGGGTTCGACGGCGACCTGCTGTCGATGGGGTGGACTGTGGCGAGGCGTGGCCGCCGGCGGTATCGAGATGCGACGAAGCGGATGGATGCGTCGCGAAATGACGATGGCATGGCGCTAGTGGTGTGCTGATCGGCCATCGGATTCCTCGATGGCGGTATCTGTCATTTCGCGGCCCCTGCAGCTTTGTACACTCCACTTCGCAACAAAAAGTCAGCGAGACTGCGCACCGCTTGTGCAGCGGCGAGCTGACGGACGACAGGGAGGACTTCATGCAAGGCATTTCGCGGGCGCGTCGGTGCGCTGGTGCGCGGTTGGGTTTCAGGTGGATGGCGCTGCTGATCGCGCAGACCTGCATGCTGGTGGCCGCACCGGCGCAGGCGCTGGGGACCGATCGGTACCGGGCGAACTACGAAGCCATCGGCGCGTGGACGTCGTCGGTGTCGGCCGCGGTCGCTGACCTGATCGGGATCCTGGAGACGTCTGTCGCCGCCTCGAATTGCTCCACGGTTCAGCAGCCCGACGGATACACCCAGCGGAAGTGCAGCTACCTCGACCACGAGACCGACGGCGTGCACTTTCGCATGCTGCAGGTGGTCGACGTGGTTTACCGCGGCAATGTGACGCTGCACACCGAGACCATCCTGGGCGGCACCTACGAGAAGCGCACGGCACCGGTGGTTGATCGCATCCACGGCAAGCCCTGCAATTGCCGGGCTCGTGCGCCCATGGGCAACCCGATCGACCCGCTGACCGGTGCCAAGCTGCTGCGCGAGGACCTGGGCCTGCCGACCCTGGCGGGCCAGCCGTTGCTGGCGCTGTACAACACCACACCCCGCCTGCCGACCAATGATGCTAGCCTGAGCTTCACCGAACGCTCCGCCGCCTCGTTCGGGCCGCTGTGGTCGGGCTCACTGCACAAGCGGCTGGTGCCGCAAACCACTGATTGGGGCCAGGTGCTGGGCATGAGCGTCTCGCGCGGCGACGGCGAGTGGACGAGTTTCGCGCTGCAGTCGTCGGGAAGCTATCAGCCCGATGCCGATGTGCCCGACCGGTTGGTGGCAATCGCCGGCGGCTGGCGCTACCTCGACATGGCCGCGCGCGCAGAGGAGACCTACGACACCCAGGGCCGCCTGCTAAACGTGGCCTGGCTCGACGGCCGCCGCCTGAGCTACACCTACAGCGATGCCGACACACCGGCGAGCGTGGCCCCGCAGAGCGGCCTGCTGATCGCGGTGACGGACCAGAACGGGCGCAGTGCGCAGTTCGTCTACGAGCAGCCTGCTGGTGTGAGCGAACCGCGCATCCGCCAGATCACGAGCGGCACCGACAACACCTTCATCGCCTATGACAGCACAGGCAACCTGAGCACTCTCACGCTGCCGGACGGCAAGACGCGGAAGTACCTGTACGAGCGCAGCGACCTGCCGTGGGCGGTGACGGGTGTCGTCGACGAGAACAACACGCGTCTCGCGACGTACGGCTACGACAGCGAGGGCCGCGCGATCGAGACGCAGTGGGCGGGCGGCGCGCAGCGGTATGTGTCGAGCTACGACACCGCACCGGGGTGGACGATCACCGAGACCTTCGACACGTCGGCCAACATCATCTGGCACGACCACTATTGGGTGGCCCCGACCGGCCTGCGCGTGACCGGCCCCGAGGGCGCGGTCAGCGAGATCACCACCACGCAGATCAACGGCAAGGTCTACCTGACCGGGCGCAGCCAGCCGGCCGGCGCGGGCTGCTCGGCCAGCACCAGCAGCCAGGACTTCGATGCGGGCGGCAACCTGAGCCGGCGCGACGATTTCAACGGCACGAGAAGCTGCTTCTCGAATGACCTGCAGCGCGGCCTGGTACTCGCGACGGTGGAAGGCCTGGCGCAAAGCCAGAGCTGCGCCGCGGTGACGCAGCCTGGAGCAAGCCTGCCGGCGCTGAGCCGCCTGACGAGCACCGAGTGGCACCCGGACTGGCCGCTGCCCACGCGCACCGCCGAGCCGAAGCTGCTGACCACGAACGTCTACAACGGCCAGCCGGATCCGTTCAACGGCAATGCGCCCGCGAGTTGCGCACCGTCGACGGCAGCGCTGCCCGATGGCAAGGCGCTGCCGCTGCTGTGCCTGCAGCGGCAGCAGGCCACGCTGGACACCGACGGCAGCAAGCGCTTCGACCTGGCCGGCAAACCACAGGTGCCGGGCGACGCGAACGGCGTGGACCCGAGCTACGCAAGCGTGAGCCTGCTGCTGCACCTGGATGGCAGCGGCAACGCGGCGGGGCTGGTCGACAGCTCGGTCAATGGCTACCCGGTCAGCGCCTTCGGCAATGCGGCGGTCAATGCGGGTGCTTCGCGCTACGGCAGCGGTGGCCTCAGCCTGGACGGCAGCTATGGCAGCTATGTGACAGCCCCGAGCGCGGCGCTGGATGTCGGCGGCAACGACTTCACGGTGGAAGCCTGGGTGCGGCTGAACGCCTACGGCAACTTCGCGACGCTGCTGAGC
>NZ_JBFUGN010000748.1:0-4195 GCF_056402895.1 Rhizobacter sp. P3_B12
GCACGGCGCCGCGCTGCAGCCGCATCGCGGCGGCGAGCGCGATCATCGCGCCGTTGTCGGTGCACAGCGCCAGCTCGGGGTAATGCACCCTGACCTGGCGCTTCGCGCATTCGGCATCCAGCTGCGCGCGCAGGCGGCTGTTCGCGCCGACGCCGCCGGCGACGACGAGCCGCTTCAGCCCGGTCTGCTTCAGCGCCGCGAGCGACTTCTTCAGCAGCACCTCGACGATCGCGGCCTGCGTCGACGCGGCCACGTCGGCGCGCTGCGTGTCGCTCGGCGCATCGCCGAGCTTGCGCAGCTGCGTCATCACCGCGGTCTTCAAGCCGGCGAACGAGAAATCGAGATCGCCGCTGTGCAGCAGCGGCCGCGGCAGCGCATACGCATCGGGCCGCCCCGATTCGGCGAGGCGCGACAGCGCCGGCCCGCCCGGGTAGCCGAGACCGAGCAGCTTGGCCGATTTGTCGAAGGCCTCGCCGGCCGCGTCGTCGATGCTCTCGCCGAGCAGTTCGTAGCGGCCGACGTCGTCGACCCGCATCAGCTGCGTGTGCCCGCCCGACACCAGCAGCGCGACGAACGGAAACTCCGGCGGATCGCTCGCGAGGAACGGCGACAGCAGGTGCCCTTCGAGGTGGTGCACGCCAAGCACCGGCTTGCCGAGCGCCGCCGCCAGCGCGCAGGCCACGCCCGCCCCCACCAGCAGCGCCCCGGCCAACCCCGGCCCGCGCGTGAACGCGACCACGTCGACATCGGCCAGCGACGCGCCGGCCTCGTGCAGCACCTGCTCGGTGAGCGGCAGCACGCGCCGGATGTGGTCTCGCGAGGCCAGCTCAGGCACCACGCCGCCGTAGGCCTGGTGCATCGCGACCTGGCTGTGCAGCGCATGGGCCAGCAGGGTCGGAATCCCGCTCGGGCCGGCCTCCACCAGGGCCACGCCCGTTTCGTCGCACGATGATTCCACGCCCAGTACCTTCATCCGGCGAGTGTAGCCAGCGCACCCGCGCCACCCGCCGGCGCCAACTTTGTCACGGCACATCCAAGGGTTTACCCTCAATTACTATCCGACCCCCTTCCCGGTTCGAGCGCGGGCGACTAACCTGCGTGACCGAGCAGTGCACCGAAGCAACTGCCAACTACAACAACGTCGTTAGGGAAACCCCATGAAGCAATACCGCCTCCTGGCCTGGACGGAGCTGCCTGCGCCGTTCGATCGCACCGCGCACCGGCGCATGCTGAGCGACATGTCGCAGCGGCACATGACGCTGGAGCAGCTGGCGTCCATCGCCGGGCTGAAGCGCCCCGAGGTGCAGCTCTTCCTGGACGCGCTGGAGGCGCAGGGCCTGCTCGAAGAACGGGAGTTCGACGAGCCGCCCGCCGATTCGATGTTCGACTCGCTGCGGCCGCTGGGTGGCTGGATCCGCCGCGCGCTGCACACGAGACGCGCGATGCGCGCCGGCCGATCGTGCTGTTCACCGATGACGACGACACCAGCCACGTGCCCGACGCGATCGCCGCCGGCGTCACCGCCTACGTCGTGGCCGGGCTGGCGCCGGAGCGGGTGAAGCCGGTGCTCGACGTGGCGATGGCGCGCTTCCGGCACGAGGAGGGCCTGCGCCGCGAACTGGCCGACGCCCGCACCGAGCTCTCGGACCGCAAGGTGATCGACCGCGCGAAGGGCCTGCTGATGTCGCGCCAGGGCCTCAGCGAGGAAGCCGCCTACGCGCGGCTGCGCAAGGCGGCGATGGACAAGGGGCTGCGGCTCGCCGACGTGGCGCAGCGCATCCTCGACGTGTCGGACCTGCTCGGCTGAACGCACTGCGGCAGTGCGGCCGACGGCGCACTTGGTGCGTCGCAGCATCGATGCAGCCCGCGCTCCCCCGGGAAGAAGGCTGTGGCACGCCACTTGCGTAGTGACGTGTGGAAGGTCAACGGCGATCTTCCACAGACATCCGCACGCACCAAGGTTGGCGCGACGCGGGTCGGACGATGGCGTCCCCACCGTGCAGGCTGAGCCCGCACCGTGCGGACGCCTTTTTGTTTTTGCTTTCCGAGAACCTGAGCCACGCCATGACAAGCCCACTCACGCGAAAGAACCTGATGAGCCGCCGAACCCTGATCAAAGCCGCTGCCGCCACCAGTGCCGCCGGCCTGGTGCCGGGGCTGCAGAGCGCCGTGCATGCACAAGGCTCCGACAAGCCCGAGAAGGAGGAGGTGCGCATCGGCTTCATCCCGCTGACCGACTGCGCATCGATCGTGATGGCCTCGGTGCTCGGCTTCGACAAGAAGTACGGCGTCAAGATCGTCGCGACCAAGGAGGCCTCGTGGGCCGGCGTGCGCGACAAGCTGGTCAACGGCGAACTCGACATGGCGCACGTGCTGTACGGCCTGGTCTACGGCGTGCACCTGGGCATCGGCGGGCCGAAGAAGGACATGGCCGTGCTGATGACCCTGAACAACAACGGCCAGGCGATCACGCTGTCGAAGAAGCTGGCCGACAAGGGCGCGGTCGACGGTGCGTCGCTCGCCAAGGTGATGGCCGCCGACAAGCGCGAGTACACCTTCGCGCAGACCTTCCCGACCGGCACCCACGCGATGTGGCTGTACTACTGGCTCGCGAGCGTCGGCATCAACCCGATGAAGGATGCCAAGGTGATCACCGTGCCGCCGCCGCAGATGGTGGCCAACATGCGCGTCGGCAACATGGACGGCTACTGCGTCGGCGAGCCCTGGGGCCACCGCGCGATCATGGACGGCATCGGCATCACCGCGGTGACCACGCAGGACATCTGGAAGGATCACCCCGAGAAGGTGCTCGGCACCACCGGCGATTTCGTCAAGAAGTACCCCAACACCGCGCGCGCCGTGATGATGGCGGTGATCGAGGCGAGCCGCTGGATCGACGCGAGCCTGCAGAACAAGCTGAAGATGGCCGAGACGGTGGCCGACAAGTCGTACGTCAACACCGGCGTCGACGCGATCAACCAGCGCATCCTGGGCCGCTACCAGAACGGCCTGGGCAAGACCTGGGACGATCCCAACCACATGAAGTTCTTCAACGACGGCGCGGTGAACTACCCGTACCTGAGCGACGGCATGTGGTTCCTGACGCAGCACAAGCGCTGGGGGCTGCTGAAGGAGCACCCGGACTACCTCGGCGTCGCGAAGCAGATCAACCAGATCGAGCTGTACAAGCAGGCCGCGAGCGCGATGAAGGTGAACGTGCCGAAGGAGCCGCTGCGCAGCGCGAAGCTGATCGACGGCGTCGTCTGGGACGGCAAGGAACCGGCGAAGTACGCCGACAGCTTCAAGCTCAAGGCCTGAGCGGGCCACACAGGAGAACGCCATGGTGAGTGCCGTGTTCCATTCCCCGCGCGGTGCCGGCGACGAGGCCCCTGCGGCCGCGCCGGTGGTCGCGCGGCCGCCGCCGCTTCCGTCCACACCCGTGCCCGCCGCGCCGCCGCGGCGCGCCGTCGACTGGAACGCGCTGTTGCTGAAGGTGCTGCCGCCGGTCATCGGCATCGCGCTGCTGGTGGGCATCTGGGCGCTGCTGACGATGAAGGGGGGCAGCTTCCCGACACCGGCCGCCACCTTCACCGAAGCGGTCAAGCTGTTTGCCGACCCGTTCTACAGCAAGGGGCCGAACGACCAGGGCATCGGCTGGAACATCCTGTTCTCGCTGCAGCGCGTCGCGATCGGCTTCGGGCTGGCGGCGCTGGTCGGCATCCCGGTGGGCTTCCTGATCGGGCGCTTCAGCTTCCTGAACCACATGGCCTCGCCGCTGATCAGCCTGCTGCGGCCGGTGTCGCCGCTCGCATGGTTGCCGATCGGRCTGCTGGTGTTCAAGGCGGCGAACCCGGCGGCGATCTGGACGATCTTCATCTGTTCGATCTGGCCGATGGTGATCAACACCGCGGTCGGCGTACAGCGCGTGCCGGCCGACTACCTGAACGTGGCGCGCGTGCTGAACCTGTCGGAGTGGAAGGTGATGACGCGCATCCTGTTCCCTGCCGTGCTGCCGTACATGCTGACCGGCGTGCGGCTGAGCGTGGGCACGGCGTGGCTGGTGATCGTCGCGGCCGAGATGCTGACCGGTGGTGTCGGCATCGGCTTCTGGGTGTGGGACGAGTGGAACAACCTGAACGTCACGCACATCCTGTTCGCGTTCTTCGTGATCGGCATCGTCGTGCTGTTGCTCGAC
>NZ_JBFUGN010000749.1:0-3121 GCF_056402895.1 Rhizobacter sp. P3_B12
CCACCGAACGTGCAGCCTCGACCGACTCCTTCATCACGTCGCCCAGCGAACCGGTGCGGATGATGTTGCCCTTGCCCGGCATCACGGCCGACTCGATCGTCAGCAGGTCGCCGCCGACTTCGGTCCACGCGAGGCCCACGACCTGCCCCACCTGGTTGCGCTTCTCGGCCTGGCCGTAGTTGAAGCGGCGCACACCCAGGAAGTCGTTCAGGTTCTCTTCGCTGACCACCATCTTGCCGACTTGCTTCTTCAGCTGGATGCTCTTCACCACCTTGCGGCAGATCTTGGACACCTCGCGCTCGAGCGAACGCACGCCGGCTTCACGCGTGTAGTAGCGGATGATCCCGCGGATCGCCGATTCGGTGACGTCCATCTCGTCGTCCAGCACGCCGTTGTTCTTGCGTTGCTTCGGCAGCAGGTAGCGTTGGGCGATGTTGACCTTCTCGTCCTCGGTGTAACCCGCCAGGCGGATCACTTCCATCCGGTCCAGCAACGCCGGCGGAATGTTCATCGAGTTCGAGGTCGCGATGAACATCACGTCGCTCAGGTCGAAATCGACCTCGACGTAGTGGTCGCTGAAGGTGTGGTTCTGCTCCGGGTCCAGCACCTCGAGCAGCGCGCTCGACGGGTCGCCACGGAAGTCCATGCCCAGCTTGTCGATCTCGTCGAGYAGGAACAGCGGGTTGCGCGTGCCGACCTTCGACAGGCTCTGCAGCACCTTGCCCGGCATCGAGCCGATGTAGGTGCGGCGGTGCCCGCGGATCTCGGCCTCGTCACGCATGCCGCCCAGCGCCATGCGGACGAACTTGCGCCCGGTGGCGCGCGCCACGCTCTGGCCGAGCGAGGTCTTGCCGACGCCCGGGGGGCCGACCAGGCACAGGATCGGCGCCTTCACCTTGTCGACGCGCTGTTGCACCGCGAGATATTCCAGGATGCGATCCTTGACCTTCTCGAGTCCGTAGTGGTCCTCGTTCAGCACGGCCTCTGCATTCGGCAGGTCGTGCTTGATCTTGGTCTTCTTCGTCCACGGCAGGTTGATCAGCGTGTCGATGTAGTTGCGCACGACAGTCGCCTCGGCGGACATCGGCGACATCAGCTTCAGCTTCTTCAGTTCGGCATCGACCTTCTTGCGGGCCTCCTTGGGCATCTTCGCCGCAGTGATCTTCTTCTCCAGCTCCTCCATGTCGGCGCCTTCTTCGCCGTCACCGAGTTCCTTCTGGATCGCCTTGACCTGCTCGTTCAGGTAGTACTCGCGCTGGCTCTTCTCCATCTGGCGCTTCACGCGCCCACGGATGCGCTTCTCGACCTGCAGGATGTCGACTTCATGCTCCAGCTGCTCGAGCAGCTTCTCGAGCCGCTTGTCGACCGCGAAGAGGTCGAGCACCGACTGCTTGTTCTCGAGCTTCAGCGGCAGGTGCGCCGCGATCGTGTCGGCCAGGCGGCCGGCATCGTCGATGCCCGCGATGGAGGTCAGGATCTCCGGCGGGATCTTCTTGTTGAGCTTGACGTACTGGTCGAACTGCTGCGTCACCGCGCGGCGCAGCGCCTCGACCTCGGGCTTGGCCTCGGTCTCGGGCGGAACCGGCGTCACTTCGGCCATGAAGTGCTCGCCGTTGTCGCTGATCGAATGCGTGTTGGCGCGCTGGATGCCTTCGACCAGCACCTTCACCGTGCCGTCGGGCAGCTTCAGCATCTGCAGGATGCTCGAGACGCAACCGACCTCGAACATGTCGTCAGGCTTGGGCTCGTCCTTGCCGGCCGCGCGTTGCGCGACGAGCATGATCTGGCGTCCGGCTTCCATCGCGGCCTCGAGCGCCTTGATCGACTTCGGGCGCCCGACGAACAGCGGAATCACCATGTGAGGGAACACCACCACATCCCGCAGCGGCAGCAGCGGCATCGTGATGGGCTCGGCGGGCAAGACGGGATGTCCGGACATTGGAACCTCTCTTTCTCAAGCCCATCTAGGGCTCAAGCACTCGTTTGCAAGGAGCCGGCGCAGTGTGACGCACCGGCAATCATCAGGATCCGTTGTCGTGGCGATGGCCCTGTTCAGGCGCTGGCCTTCTGCTCTCGGTAGACCAGCAAGGGCTTCGCGTCTTCCTCGATCGTGTGCTCGTCGAGCACCACCTTCGCGACGCCGTCGAGCGTCGGCAATTCGAACATCGTGTCGATCAGCGATTGCTCCATGATCGAGCGCAGGCCGCGTGCGCCGGTGCGGCGCGCCAGGGCCTTGCGGGCGATGGCAGCGAGCGCCGAAGGCCGCACCTCGAGCTCGACGCCGTCCATCGCGAACAGCTTCTGGTACTGCTTGAGCAGCGCGTTCTTCGGCTCGGTCAGGATCTGCACCAGCGCGTCATCGGTCAGCTCGCCCAGCGTGGCGACCACCGGCAGGCGGCCGACCAGCTCGGGGATCAGGCCGAACTTGATCAGGTCTTCGGGCTCGACCTCGCGGAACACCTCGGACACGCGGCGCTCCGACTTGGTGTGCACGGTCGCCGCGAAACCGATGCCGGATTTCTCGGAGCGGTTCTGGATGACCTTCTCGAGGCCGTCGAATGCGCCGCCGCAGATGAACAGGATGTTGGTCGTGTCGATCTGCAGGAAGTCTTGATTCGGATGCTTGCGACCGCCCTGCGGCGGCACCGAGGCCATCGTGCCTTCGACGAGCTTCAGCAGCGCCTGCTGCACGCCCTCGCCCGACACGTCGCGCGTGATCGAGGGGTTGTCGGCCTTGCGCGAGATCTTGTCGATCTCGTCGATGTAGACGATGCCGCGCTGCGCCTTCTCGACGTCGTAGTTGCAGTTCTGCAGCAGCTTCTGGATGATGTTCTCGACGTCTTCGCCGACGTAGCCGGCTTCGGTCAGCGTGGTCGCGTCGGCGATCACGAACGGCACGTTGAGCAGGCGGGCGAGCGTCTGGGCCAGCAGCGTCTTGCCCGAGCCGGTGGGCCCGATCAGCAGGATGTTGCTCTTGCTCAGCTCGACGTCGTCCTTGGACGACGCCATGTGCTTCAGGCGCTTGTAGTGGTTGTAGACGGCCACCGACAGCGTGCGCTTCGCGGTGTCCTGCCCGATCACGTACTGGTCGAGGCTGGCCTTGATCTCGCTGGGCACCGGC
>NZ_JBFUGN010000750.1:0-3120 GCF_056402895.1 Rhizobacter sp. P3_B12
GTTCTGCAGCGCGTCGGATGGCTGCGCCGCGCTGCCGGTTGCGAGCAGAAAGGCGGCCGCGCCAATCAGGAGGCTGTGCATCCCGCGATCGTAGACCGGGTTGCCCGTATGCTGCACTTTTGCGCAACGCGATGGAGGCGTCCGGTGGCCCAGCGCCTGTTCGTTCGACTCGACGAGGACCCCGTGCAGGGCCCGGAATCCGGCACGCCCGCGGCCAGCCTGCGAACGCTGCCGCTGCCCGCCGCGTTGCAGCCCTTCGTCGCGCAGATGCTGCTGTACCGCGAGAGCTTCTCGCCGGGCCACGAGATCGTCGAGCGCGTGATTCCCGATGGCGCGGTGCGCCTGGTCATGCACTGGGGCGATGCGCCGGCGGCCGGGCCGCAGCGCAGCCTGCTCGCGATCGGGCCCTCGACCACGCCGGCCGTGCTGCGGCTGTCTGGCCGCATGGCGGGGCTCGCGATCACGCTGCGCCACGGCGCGGCGGCCGCCCTGCTCGGCGTGCCGGTCGGCGAGATCGCCGGGCTCGCGTTGCCGCTGCAGGCGCTGTGGCCGCGCGACGACGCACCAGCCCTCGCCGCCCTCGCCAACCTGGAAGACGACGCCAGCCGCGTGCGGCTCGTGCAGCAGGCGTTGCTGCGCCGCCTGCGCCATGGGGCTGCCGGGGATCCACGGCCGGCCGTGCACGCGCTGCGGCTGCTGATGCAGTCCGGCGGTCGGCTGCCGGTGCCCGCGCTCGCTGCGCAGGTGGGTGTCGGCGAGCGTCGCCTGCAGCAGCTGTTCAGCACGCAGTTCGGGCTCTCGCCGCGCCGCTGGAGCCGGCTCTCGCGCCTGCACCGCTGCCTGCGCGACCTGCGCGCTCAACCGCAGCGCAGCTGGGCCGAGGTCGCGCTCGATGGCGGCTTCTTCGACCAGTCGCACCTCACCAACGAGTTCCGCGCGCTGTGCGGCTGCACGCCGGCCGAGTACCGGCGGCTCGCGGTTTCGGAATCTTCCAAGACCGCCGGCTGAAGGCCGCGCACCATGGCGCCGATCGACCCCAGGAGCCAGACGATGACGAACGAGAACAACCCGCGCCCGCTGCAGGGCCGCGTGGCGGTGGTGACCGGCGCAAGCCGCGGTGGCGGACGCGGCTGCGCGGTCGAGCTGGGCGCCGCCGGTGCCACGGTCTACGTGACCGGGCGCAGCACGCGCGCCCAGCCCGCGCAGAGCTACGGCCAGCTGCTCGGCCTGTCGGAACTCGCCGCCCTGCCCGGCAGCATCGACGACACCGCCGACGAGGTGACGTGCGCCGGCGGCCGCGGCATCGCGGTGCGCTGCGACCACACGCAGGACGACGAGGTGGCCGCGCTGTTCGCCCGCGTGCAGCGCGAGCAGGGCCGGCTCGACCTGCTCGTCAACAACGCCTGGGGCGGCCACGAGAGCTTCGACGGCGTGTTCAATGCGCCGTTCTGGGAGCACCCGCTGGCCCACTGGGATTCGATGATCGACCGCGGCGTGCGCAACCACCTGCTGGCGAGCCGCCACGCGGCGCCGCTGATGGTGAAGCAGGGCCGTGGGCTGATCGTCACGACCACCTTCTGGGACCGCGGCCACTACCTGCGCGGCAACCTGTTCTACGACCTCGCGAAGGCCGGCATGGCGCGTCTCGCCTTCGGCATCGCCGAAGAACTGCGCCCGCACGGCGTGGCCTCGGTCGCGGTGTCACCGGGCTGGATGCGCACCGAGTTCGTGCTGGCCGGCCACCACACCGACGAGGCGCACTGGCACGAGCGCCCTGCCCTCGCGCGCACCGAATCGCCACGCTACCTGGGCCGCGCCGTCGCGGCGCTGGCGGCCGACGCGCAGGTGATGCGCCGCAGCGGCCAGGTGCTGCGCGTGGGCGACCTGGCGCAGGACTACGGCTTCACCGACATCGACGGCAGACGCGTGCCGGCCTTCGAGATGGAGGAAGCGTCGCCGTGAATCAGTGAGCCGGCACCGCGTCGCCTGACACCGCCGCAGCGCCGTTGTCGACCGCCGTCGGCGCCAGCAGCTTGCCGAACACCAGCTTCACCGCCAGCAGCGCCACGCCGGCACCGCCGACCAGCACCGCGTGCAGGCCCCAGAACTGCTGCCCCGGCATCGTCTCGAGGAAGCCGGCCAGCCAGCCGACGAAGGTGTTGGCGAGGAACAGGTGCAGGTAGTAGGTGCCCATCATCAGCCCCTCGAGCTTGTGCGGCGCGGTTCGCGAGTACAGCGCCAGGCCGACCGGCATCACGTTGGCGAAACCGATGTCGTTGAGCACCGCGTAGCCGATCGCCCAGCCGAAGCCGACCTTCTCGCTCGAGTGGTCGACGATGCCCGAGGCGATCACCAGCAGCGCCGGCGCGGTGGCGGCGATCAGCGAGCCGATCGCCATCTTCGTGACCTCGTCCGGCTCGCGGCGGCGCGTGGCCCACCAGCGCCAGAACGCGATCGAGCCGATCATCGCCGCGGTGCTCGCGGCCGCATCGATCGCCTGCAGCCAGCTCACCGGCACCTGCCAGCCGAACAGCACCAGGTCCATGTACTTCTGCGACCACAGCGGGAACGCGTTGTTGTACTGCTGGTTGCCGACCACCGTCATCATCAGCACCGGGATCAGCGCGACCAGCAGCACCAGGCGGCCCTTCTCGGTGCCGGTCATCGCGGCGCGCGGCGCGGCAGCGGCCTGGTCGGCACGGCGCACGCGCTGCGGCTCGGGCGGCAGGTAGCGCCGGCCCTTGAGGTACACGAACAGGCCGATCACCATGCCGACGCCGGCGGCACCGAAGCCCCAGTGCCAGGCCACCTTCTCGCCGAGCGTGCCGCAGACGATCGGCGCGAGGATCACCGCGATCTGCACCGCCAGCATGAAGATCTGGAACGCGCTCGCACGCCGCTTGTCGCCGGGCGCGTACAGGTCGCCGACCTGCGCCGCGATGTTGCCCTTGAAGCAGCCGACGCCGATCAGCAGGCACAGCAGCGCGAAGAAGAAGCTGGCCTCGAAGGCCATCAGGAAGTGGCCGGTGGCCATCAGCACCGCGCCGAGCACGACCGTCTTCGTGCGGCCGAGCACGCGGTCGGCGAGCAGGCCGCCGAACAGCGGCGTCAGGTAGACGA
>NZ_JBFUGN010000751.1:0-3118 GCF_056402895.1 Rhizobacter sp. P3_B12
CTGGTGGGCCGCGCTGGTGCTGTCGGTGATCGCGGCGGTGCTGGCGCTGCCCAAGGGCATCGCGGTCACCGAGGCCGCGATGCTGACCACGCTGGCGCTGCTGCTGCTGATCTCGCGCAACCAGTTCGACCGGCGCTCGTCGCTGTTCTCGCAGCGGCTGGAGCCCGAATGGCTGCTGGCGCTGGGCGGCGTGCTGGTCGCCTGCGTGTGGGTGCTGTTCTTCGCATACCGCGAGGTGGCCTACAGCAACCGGCTGTGGTGGCAGTTCGAGCTCGACGGCCAGGCGCCGCGCTCGCTGCGCGCGCTCACCGCCATCGCGCTGATCGGGCTGGCCTACGGCCTGTGGCAGCTGCTGCGGCCGCCGGCCGGCGACGTGGCCGGGAACTCGCCCGAAGAGATCGAACGGGCCGCCGCGATCGTGCGTGCCAACCCGTCGTCGGACGGCTGCCACGTGCTGGTCGGCGACAAGCACCTGATGTTCTCGCCGTCCGGGCGCAGCTTCCTGATGTTCGGCAAGCAGGGGCGTTCGTGGGTCTCGCTGTATGGCCCGTTCGGCGATGCGCGCGAATGGCCCGACCTGGTCTGGCAGTTCATCGAGCGCGCCAACGATCACGGCGGGCGCGCCGCGTTCTACCAGGTGCGGCCGGCCACGCTGCCGCTGTACCTCGATTGCGGGCTGCATGCGCTGAAGCTCGGCGAATACGYCACCGTGCCGCTGCCCGATTTCAGCCTGAAGGGGGCGAAGCGCGCCAACCTGCGCACCGGCGTGAACCGCGGCGAGCGCGAGGGGCTGCAGTTCGAGGTGGTGCCGGCCGACGGCGTGGCCGCGCTGCTGCCGCAGCTGAAGCAGGTGTCCGATGCGTGGCTGGCCGAGCAGCGCGGGCGCGAGAAGAGCTTCTCGGTCGGGCGCTTCGATGCCGACTACGTGCAGCGCCTGCCGGTGGCGATCGTGCGGCGCGATGACCGCATCCTCGCCTTCGCCAACCTGCTGACCACCGATGCCCGCAAGGACGCGAGCCTCGACCTGATGCGCCACCTGCCCGATGCGCCGCCCGGCACGATGGATTTCCTGTTCGCGAAGATCATGCTGCACCTGCAGGCCGAGGGCTACGAGCGCTTCGGCCTGGGCATGTCGCCGATGGCCGGCATGGCCGAGCGCCGCCGCGCGCCGCGCTGGCAGCGCCTCGGGCGGCTGCTGTTCGAGCACGGCGACCGCTTCTACAACTTCCGCGGGTTGCACAACTTCAAGGACAAGTTCGAGCCCGACTGGGAGGCGCGCTACCTGGCCGCGCCGCCCGGGCTGGCGCCGGTCTTCATCCTGGCCGACGTGGCGGCGCTGATCGGTGGCGGCATCAAGGGAGCGATCAGCCGATGAAGCGCATGCTGGCGATGGTGGCAGGGCTGCTGCTGATCCCGATGGCGCCGTGCCACGCGCAGGCGCGGCCCCAACCCAAGCCGACGCCGATGCAGACCGCGCCCGGCACGGTGGCGCACGGGCTGTTCAACGACGTGCGCCTGTTCAAGCCGGCGGGCACCGTGCAGCAGTTCGTGTTCATGCTGTCGGCCAACGATGCGCCCGATGCCGCCGAGCAGCTGGCCATCGACCGCATGGTCGACGGCGGGGCGCTGGTGGCGGCGGTGCCGCTCGCGCCGTTCTACAAGCGGCTGGAGAAGCAGGACGGCAAGTGCACCTACGCCGCGGGCGCCTTCGAGAACCTGTCGCGCCATCTGCAGGCCTACGAGCAGGTGCCGGGCTATCGGTTGCCGATGCTGGTGGGCAGCGGTGCGGCAGCGCCGTTCGCCTATGGCGTGCTGGCGCAGGCGCCGGCCGGGAGTTTCTCGTCGGCGCTGTCGCTCGGGTTCTGCCCGCGGCTCGCGCTGAAGACGCCGCTGTGCGCGACCAACGGCCTGCGCTGGACGGCCGCGGGCGCCGGCGGCTTCGAGCTGCTGCCCGCGACGACGCTGGCCACGCCGTGGACGGCGGTGCAGGGCGCCGCGTGTTCCGCCGACAGCGTGCAGGCCTTCGTGCAGCAGGTGCCGAAGGCGCGCTGGGTGGCCGATGGCCCCGCTGCATTCGCGACGGCGTACGCGCAACTCTCGTCGGCGCAGCAGGCCGCTGCACCGGTGGTGCCGCCGGCGCCGGAGCAACTGGCCGACCTGCCGATGGTGGAGGTGCCGGTTTCAGGTGCGGGCCAGCGCTTCGCGGTGCTGCTGTCCGGCGATGGAGGCTGGGCCGGCATCGACAAGGAGCTGGCGGCGGCACTGGCGGCGCAGGGCATTCCGGTGGCGGGCTTCGATTCGCTGCGCTACTTCTGGAAGGCGCGCACGCCCGAGGGCCTGGCGAGCGATCTCGATCGGCTGATCCGCTACTACGCCGCGCGCTGGCAGCGTTCGGAGGTGATCCTGATCGGCTACTCGCAGGGCGCCGACGTGCTGCCGTTCGCCGTCAACCGGCTGCCGGCCGCGACCCGCTCGACGATCAAGCTCACCGCGCTGCTGGGGCTCGCGCAGAAGGCCTCGTTCGAATTCCACTTCAGCAACTGGCTGGGGCCGAGCGGCGACAAGCCGATCCTGCCCGAGGCGCGCCGGCTCTCGGCCGCCGACACGCTGTGCGTGCAGGGCGACCGCGAGAAGGATTCGCTGTGCCCGAAGCTCGTGCCGGCCCATGCGCGGGTGCTGGTGATGAAGGGCGATCACCACTTCGGTGGGGACTACGCGCGGCTGGCGCGCTTGATCGTCGAGGCGGTGCGGTAGGGAATCGGGCCACTGCCTGGCGGCACGTCATGCACCTGCCGCGTAGGCCGCCATGAACACCCTGACTGCTTCGCGCAACAGCGCGCGGTTCTCACGCGCATCGGGCATCTCGAGCATGAGCAGCCCCCGGATGTGGCCGTCGCCGAGGAACATCGACAGGAACAGGTCCGCCGCCTGCCGCGGGTGCCGCACCTTCAGCGTGCCGGCCGCGTCGGCGCGGCGCAGGTACGCGGCCAGGTCGCCGATCAACCGGTCGGCTCCCTGCCGGTAGAAGGCCCGGCAGGCCTCGGGTTGTACCCCGGCGGCGCCGTAGAGCGAGCGGAACTGCGACAGCGCCTCGTTCTCGCGCGCCAGCGTCAGGAAC